>NZ_JBSGTR010000032.1:1272-56950 GCF_053607505.1 Rhodococcus sp. NPDC055112 | reverse complement strand
AAGCAGCTCCACTTCACGACAGGAGACCTTCGCTGTTCAACGACCAGTCACAGCGTGTCGTCGCAATCCCTCAACCAACCTGCCTGGGCAGTACAGCTAGGCCCGCCGCACCTCGCCGCCCGCGATCAGCGGGTCGGCAGGTGCGATCGACTCTTGACCAGCACCAGCACCAGGGACGCCCCGGCGACAACCGCGCCGATCACGAACAGCATCGGGTAACCGAACACCGTCGGCCAGGCCTGCACACAGAGCGCCATCGCCGCCGGCACCGCGAACCCGATGTAGGTCAGCGAATAGAACACCGCGGTGAGTCCCGCGAGGTCGTCGGGGCGCGCGATCCGCTGGATCTCCTGCAGCCCGGACACCAGCGCCATGCCGTACCCGCCGCCGAGCACGGCGGCCGCGGCCAGCGCCAGCGGGACCGTCAGCCGGTCGGCCGCGACCGCGCCGACCACCATGCCGACGACCAGGATCGCGAGCGCGACGGCGACGGCACGGGCGCTGCGCGGGGTGTCGATGCGCCTGCCCACCGCCTGGATCGAGAACCCCGCGGCCAGCGCGACCACGCAGAGCAGGGCCGAGAACGCGACCGGACGACCGCCGCTGTGCGGGGCCATCAGCGCGGGCATCACCGCGTAGGCACAGCTGGCCGAGCCGAACACCCACGGCGCGAGCGGCGCGATCACGTACCGGAACCGCAGGTGCCCTGCCGCCGGGATCCGCAGGTCCTCGCGGAGCGGGACCCGATGATCGGCCGGTACCGCCTGCCGGGTCTCCGGCGCCGCGAACAGCGCCACGCCCGCCGCCACCGCGATCGAGATGTGCACCAGGTAGGCCAGCGCGCTCGGCCACGGCGCCCACTGCGCGAGCACGCCCGCGACCCCGGCGCCGAGGGCGAACCCCGCGGTGAGGCTCATGGCCGCGCGCCTGGCCCCGGAACCGGCGCCCGCGCGCAGATCCCACGGCGTCGTCGACAGTTCCTTGAGCCAGCTGCCGCCGACCGCCATGCCGATGCCGATGCCGAGGCCGCTGAGGATGCGGCCCCCGACCAGCAGCGCTGAACTGTCGGCGCCGGTGGCGAGCACGAGGGAACCGGCCGCCGCGATGAACGGCGCGGGCAGCATCACGGGCCGGCGCCCGAGCCGGTCGGAGAGCGGGCCGCCGATGAGCAGGGCGGGCACGATGCCGAACACGTACGCGAACAGGAAGCTGTCCACCACGACCGGGGAATAGCCGTGGTCGAGGCGGTACATCACCAAGAGCGGAGTGAACTCGTTGCCGCCCCACGCGACGGCGAACATCGCCGCGGACACGAGCACCCACGGCGCCAGGGTCCGTTTCCGCGACCGGCCGGAGAGCGCGGCCGGAGCCGTCTCGGCCGCGACGTCGGTCTGCACGCTCATCGGGCACCGGCAGGCAGCAGCGGCAGGCCGTGCACGCGACGCATGTGCACCGTCACGGCGGCGTCGTAGCCGTCGGCGTCCGCCGCCTCGACCAGGTTTGCCAGCGCGGTGTGGTCGTCGATGATCGACGCGAGCTGCAGCGGGTCCCTGGCCAGCGAGCGAGCGGTCATCCGACGCTGCCGCTCGCGCAGGCCTGCGTAGAAGGTGACGAGCAGCGGGTTGCCGCCCGCGCGCACGATCAGTCCGTGGAAGTCGGCGTCGAGACCGCTGAAGCCGTCCACGTCCCGGCTCGCCGCCGCCTCGCGCTGGGCGACGAGGTTGGCGCGCAGCGCCGCGACCAACTCGGTCCTGGCGGTCTGGTTGCAGGCCACGGTCCGGACGGCGTCCGTCACGACGAGCCTGCGCGCGGCGACGACGTGTTCGGCCTCGCCGTCGGCGACGGGCACGATCAGCGCCCCGCGCTTGGGGTAGAGCCGCATCCAGCCCTCTGCCTCGAGCCGGAGGAACGCCTCGCGGACGGGGGTGCGGCTGGTTCCCATCTCGGTGGCGATCTCGCCTTCGCTGATCAGCTCACCACCGGGCAGCGCGGCGGACAGGATCCGCTCCTTCACCTCGCGGTAGACGACCTCCGCCGCCGAATGCAACTTAGACACAAGATGTATTTATACCGACCGATCGCGGCACCACCGCAGGTGGGGTGGCATTTCGGGTGCGGGCCTACGGGACCCAGTACTTGGCCGCGAGGTGCTCGATCACGGGATCGTCGTCGAGCGCCTCATCCAATGCGGCCAGGTCGTCGTCGAGCGCGACCAGTCGCGGATCGTTGCCTTCGCCGCGTTCGGAGGGATAGCCGCCGTCCTCGGCGATCTGACGCAACAGCTTCTCCCTGACGCGGTCCTTCAGCGATTCGGCCATAGCTGAGCATTGACCAGAGCGGCGGCCCTGTCGACCGGACGCGCCGAATCAGTCGTCGTGCTTGCGGAACACCCGACGCGCGATCGGGATCAACACGACCAGCGCGCCGACGAGCACGATCAGCGAGAAGATCTGCATTGCCATCGGATACCTCCGGGTCGAGTTTCGTCGTTCGTCGGGTGGGCGCGAGGACCGCCCCGCCGTCAGGTCGGGGCGAGCACCGCCCCCCATGGGGTGTTTCGCACCACGGTGAACACCGCCAACAGCACCAGTATCGCTGCCGTGGCGGACCTGCCGAGCACGATCATCCGGTCGTCGACTCCGCCCCACCGCCGCCGCAACCAGCGCATCCACGCCACCACCAGCACAAGCACCAGCGGCAGGATCAGCACGTTGCTCGACAGCGACCCGACCAGATCCCCGTGGGTGAGGTCGTTCACCGCGCGCAACCCACCGCAGCCCGGGCACCACCAGCCGGTGATCACGTGGAAGGGGCAGAACCCGTAGGCGCCCGCGCGGTGCGGGTCGCGCAGATACAGCAGGGTCGCCGCACCGAGGCCGGCCGCCGCGACCGCCAGCGGCGCGCGCAGCGAGCGGGCCCTGGTACCCGACTGCGTCATCGTCATCGCGTCACCGTCGTCCTCATTGCGGTGCGGTCACCGCGCCCTTGATCACGACGGAGGTGACCAGCATGTCGTGCCAACACCGGTGTCGCGGGTCCCACAGCGGCCACAGGAAGTTCAGGAAGCAGAGGTCGCCGAGAATCCACAGCAGCAACCACCGCACAAAGGCCATGCCGGGACCGAGCGGCCGTCCGTCCGCCTCGCGGACCACCGAGATGCTCAGCCATTTCTTGGCGAGCGTCTGCCCGGTGTTGCCCTGCCGGAACACCACGTTCCAGACCAGCAACGCGAGCGCCAGCAGGATGCCCGCCACCATGATGGCCACGCCGACGCCGTTGACATTCGTCAGCTCGCTGTCGGATTCGTAGTAGTAGTCGCCCGAATAGGTGGCCGTGACCGATCTCGCATCCTTGAATGCGATGAATGCCCCCAGCCCCGCGAGCAGGTAGCCCGGCAGCGGCACCACGATCCGGTCGAGCAGATACGCGCCGACCCGAGACCACCAGGAGGCATACGGATAGGCGGGCGGTGGAGGGCTTCCGTAGGGCTGGCCCGGCGGCGGATAGCCGGGCTGCTGCGGGTATTGCGGGGCGCCGTAGGGCGGCTGGCCCGGTGGCGGGTACTGCGGGGCGCCGTACTGCGGCTGACCGTACTGCGGCGGCTGCTGGCCGTACTGGGGCTGGGGCGGAGGAGGACCCGACGGCGGCGTTCCTGGCTGCGCGGGATCGGGCTGCTGGGGCTGATTCGGATCCGACATGGCGCCACTTCCTGTCCGCAGCGGTGGTGGTTCACTTCCCAAACCATAGCCCCGAACGACATTCGGCCACGTTCCTTGTCCGTCCGGTTCGCGGGGGCTACATTTCGCCTGATCCCAAAGCACGGGCAACGACGCCGGGATCGCTACTGTCGAGGGTCTTCGACGTCGGCTCCTGGGACTGCGGGACCGCGGCAGCGACAAGGAGACAGACATGACCGAACCGATATTCGACAAGTCCGAACAACTCAAGCAAGTACAACAGGCGATTCTCGACGGCGAGACGATCATTGCCGTCTACGACTGCATCGGTGCGGGCACCGGATTCATGGGACTGACCGATCTTCGCCTCGTCATTCAGGACAAGAGCTTCGTCGGCAGCCGAACCGCGATCACGTCCATTCCGTACAAGAATGTCCGGTCGGTGTCCTTTCTCAGCAACAAATCGTGGGCCGGGCATTTCTTCTCGTCGAGCAGCATTGCCGTTGACATCGGCCAGCAGACCTACGAGGCCGACTTCCGCGGCATCGAGAAGGCGCAACACGTGCACCGGTTGATCCTGGAGAAGATCACCCGGTAGTCCGAACTCCGCTCAGGTCGTACACATATCGGCTCGTGGGGATCACGTCCACGTCGGTGCTCGCGCCGAACGTGGCGGTGCTCTCGATCATGCGTGAGACCCGGCGGCCCAGCTCGGCGTCGTCCCCGCCGCTCCCGTAGAACGCGTGCGGATCGGTCATCGCGGCCATCGGGAACAGTTCTTCGACAAGGGCGTCGGCGCGAGCGTCCGGGGTGAGCGTCTCGATCACGGTGTTCTGCACGTAGCCGAACGTGGCCTGGGTCTCGATCGCCACGCTGGTGTGGTGGTCCTGCCAGCGGCGCAGCCATTCCGACCGATCCATCCCCGCGGGTATCCGCAACAACGCGAGACCGGCGAGGGCATCGGCGCGAACTCCGTTGTCCGACTCCGGGGGCGGGATCGGCGTCCGTTCGTCGACCACCCATCCCGCGATCCGGTCGGCCGCCGCCGAGAGGAGGCCGGTGACGGCCGCGACTTCGTGTGGAATCCAGACGCTGACGATCGCACCCACCGGCTGGTCATAGGTCGTCAGACGGAGCTGGGCGGGGGCGACGTCGGCGTCGTCGATGTTGACCTGGAGCCTGGTGGCGCCGAGCGCAGCCAGTTGCTCACGGAGCCGCTCCGCGAACAACGTCTCCCGCAATCGCGACCCCCAGAGGGCGTACATCAACTTCATCGTCGAATCCTCTCTGCGGCCTGGCATTCCGGCGGTGTCCAACCCAGGCGATCGAGCCGCGACCCAACGTAGGGTCACGCATCACCCCGGTCAATACCCAGTGCTCGGGTACTGAGTCCGACCACTCGACCCGGCGGCTCCTTCATCGGCCCGCGGTTGCGCCGGACACACCCAGGCCGGAGAGTGGTCCCCCGTGAGCCATCGCATCCACCACCTCAGCTGCGCGACGATGTGCCCGAGCGCAGGCCTCGTCCCTGGCCTCGCCCCGTCTCGCCTGGTCGCGCACTGTCTGCTGGTCGAGGGACCCGACGGCCTGACACTGGTGGACACCGGCTTCGGCACGGCCGACGTCGCCGATCCGATCGGCAGGCTCGGCCGGCCGTTCGTGATGTCGGTCGGCGCCAGGATGGACCTCGCGCTCACCGCCGTCGCCCAGGTGCGCGCGCTCGGCTACGACCCGTCGGATGTTCGCGACATCGTGGTCACCCACCTGGACGGCGACCACGCGGGCGGCCTCGGCGACTTTCCGTGGGCGCGCGTGCACGTGCACGCCGACGAGCTCGCGACCGCGCGCACCCGACCCACGCTGCTCGACAAGACGCGGTACAGCGCGAAGCAGTGGGCGCACGATCCGAACTGGGTCGAGCACCGCCCGGGCGGCGACCGGTGGTTCGGGTTCGAATCGGTGCAGGCGGTCAGCGCGGACGTGCTGCTGATTCCGCTGCGTGGACACACCTTCGGGCACAGCGCGGTGGCCGTGCGTCGTCCCGGCGGCGGCTGGTACCTGCACGCGGGCGACGGGTACTACTTCGCCGACGAAAAGCTGACCCCGCCCTCGTGCCCGCCGGGCCTGCGGGCGACACAGATCCTGATGGAGATGGATCGCCGGTCGCGAATCGCCAACCAGGGCAAGCTCCGCGAGCTGCACGCCGCTCACGGCGACGAGGTCACCATCATCTGTGCGCACGACGCGAGCGAGTTCGAGGCGCTCGCCGCCATCACCGACTGAACACTGGTTCGGCTATCCGGCGAGGTCGTCCGGGCCGATCGGGTCGGCGTCCCAGAGCGCCTGGGTGACCGGCGGCCGGGTCCGGAACCGGTTGACGACGACGAACCCCACCGCGATGAGTGCGCCCACCACGGCGCCCGTCACGACGCGGCGACATGCGCGGGTGGACTTCGTCGGCTCGAGTTCGGTGGAGGTCATGCGAGGAGTGTCCCGCACTCTCGCGCAAAACTCGAAAGGCCCCTCTCCCGCGGATGCGGGTGAGGGGCCTTTCGGGTGGAGCCGCCCAGGGCGTGTTTCAAAAGTAGTTCGGCCATCGGCCACCAGCCTTCGACTGCGTGAGCATGTCGGTGTCGCTGAATGAGCGAGGTCTCCGGTATTTGGGTTTAGCGACCAAGCACAACCCTGAATATCGGAGACCTCGTGCCCAGCGTAGCGACGTCGGGGCGGGCGGATCTGGCCGACGCGCAATGGGCTCGGCTGGCTCCGCTGCTGCCGCGGGGCAAGAAGGCGGTCCGTCCGCCGAAGTGGACGAAACGGCAGATCATCGACGGCATCCGCTGGCGAATCCGAACGGGAACGCCGTGGCGGGATGTGCCGGCCCGGTACGGGCTATGGCAGACGGTGTACGGCCGGGGTGGCACGTTGTTCTGCGAAATCGAGTACCGAGGGCTCCCCGAGTACGGCGACCGGCCGTTCACGATCGCGGTGGATGCTCGGTTCGACCGCAATCTCTCCGCGCAGGTCAAAATCGTTCTCTCGGCGACGGTCCCACCGAGCGCTGACTCGATGCGGATGCCGTGCGGCGATCAACTGCGACGCGTGTTCGAGGCCCTGCGCCAGTAAGTAGTCGGAGCCCGAATCGGGCACCAGCCCTTCGCCCGGGGTACGCCGAACTTCGGGCTGCCCGATGATTCGGCGTGATGGTTCTCGTCCGTATCGGTAGATGGTTCGACGACACGAGGAGGAACTGCCATGCCGAAGTTCGTCACGATCGGATACGGCGACCAGGCGGGGTACGACAGGACCGCAGCGGGGGTGCGGGATGCTGCGCACGCGCATGACGAGCGGTTGCCGGCGGCGGGAGCCGTTATGGGGATCGCGGATTCGCCCGTGCAGGTACGCAATCACGATGGCAGGGGAGTGACCGCGGACAAGGGTGCGTTCCTGTCGGTGGGGCTGCCCGTCGCGGGGTTCGCGGTGATCGAGGCGGCGGATCTGGAGGAGGCCGTTCGGATCGCTTCGAGGACCCCGTGCGCGGTTGCGCACGGGTCGTCGAAGTGTGGCCGCTGCTCGAGGCGCCGTAGCGCGGGTGGGCCGGTCAGGCTCCCCTGCGGACGAAGCCGACCGGTTCGCCGTCGCGCATGACCCAGAGCAGGGGTGAGATTTCGGCGTTGCCGTAGGAGTCGTCCACGAAGGTCAGGTAGACGAGTTTCATCATGGCCCGCACGGTCTCCTTATCGTCCATGACCGAGCTCGGGAAGGCGTACAGGCAGCGGCGGCGCGGGGCGGCGACGATGATCTTCTCGGAGTCCAGCAGCTCGTGGGCCTTGCGGAGCATGGCCGGGTCCAGAAGTTTCTCCGCGGAGAAGTCCTCGCCCGAGGCGTTCGCCACGATCAGGCCGGGCTGCATCTCGCCGACCTCCCACTCGTACTTCAGCTCGGCGAGATTGTGCATTGCCCAGTGGCGCAGCGCTTCCCCGTCGCCGGCCTCCGGATCGTCCACGGTGATCAGCTCGTATCGATCACCGGCGTCGCGGGTGTAGGCGATGATCAACTGCTCCCCCGGAGCCCCGATCCGCGCCTGCGGTACCAGGTCCGCGAACTCCCAATCCTCCGGCTTCAACAGCGGATACACATCGGCCAGACCGACTTCCGCCGTCGCGCTCTTGTCCCTGCCCCAGAATTTCCCGAACCCCACCGAAACTCCCATCGTGCGTACCGCGGGGAACTCCCATCCCCGCCGACCATGGACCCTACCCGTGCCGCCCGGTTGTCGCACCGCGAGTCACCCAGGGGTGCAAGCGAATCGGACTCAGGCTCGCGTTGTTCGGGGGTTGGGGTACTAGGGCGTGTTTCAAAAGCAGTTCGGCCATCGGCCATCAGCCGTCGACTGCGTGAGCGTGTCGTTGTCGCTGAATGAGCGAGGTCCCCCGACATTTGGGTTCAGCGACCAAGCAAGACCCTGAGTATCGGAGACCTCGTGCCCAGCGTAGCGACGTCGGGGCGGACGGATCTGACCGCTGCGCAATGGGCTCGGCTGGCTCCGCTGCTGCCGCGGGGCAAGAAGGCGGGCCTCCCACCGAAGTGGACGAAACGGCAGATGCCCGCTATTGCGGATGCGATCAGGATTGGCCCACCGCGCACGACGAGATGCCGCAGCCTCGTTGCCCGGGAACGGGTTCGGGTTCGGGTGGAGGTCCCGGCGCCGGTGATCTAGGTTGATCATCGTTCTATCTGCTCGTGATGGGGGAAATACGTGTTCGGCTTCTATGTGGCGATGCTGTTCGTCAGCGGAATCGTCGTGATCTGTGTGGCGCTGGGGGCCTCCGGACTGGACCCCGGCCGCCGCATTTTCAGCGGTCTCATCGGCACCGCGTTCCTGGGCTACGGCATCTACCTGGCCGTGTTCTTACACAGTGGTGAGTACCAAATCTTCCTCTGGGTCTTCATCCTCCCGTTCAGCTTGCTGGTCGACGCGGTGCGCACCGCCGAAGCCCCCGCGCCTCAGCGCCCGGACATTCGCCGCCGCCGCCCAGCCCCGGCCCCGGCACCGGCACCGGCCCCGGCCCCGGCTCCGCGTCGTACCGCCGCCACCCGCGAACGCATGGCCGCGGCCAAGTCTGCCCAACTCGATGCCCTTCGCGCCAAGCACGCCTCCAAGAGCGATGAGTTCGACGATCGCGGGCCGTCTACGCCTGCCTGACGAGAGGCATAGGGAACTGTCGCCGCGGCCAGCCTTCTTGACAGTGTCCTCGAGGTCCGTGAACGCCTTCTTATCCTGGTCGATGCTGCGGGTGAAGCGAGTGTCATCGAGGGTCAGGTACGCAACGAGCTCGCCTACGTTCAACACGTCAGGCCCCCTTCCGCTTGCACCTCGACTGCGACGTTGCGAAGGTTCTCGGCACGGGGACACGGATCTGGTGTTCTGCCGCGAGGATGGGGCGATGCTTCGCCCTGAGTGGGTGTTGAAGCGATTCCGTGCGCTCACAGCCGATGCTGGGCTGCCGGCCTGTCGTCTCCACTACCTTCGGCACCGGGCAGCCACACTCATGCTGACCAATGGCGTGCCGCTCGCAACTCGCCTCCAAGACCCTGCGTCACTCCCAGGTGTCCATCACGGCGGACCTGTACGGGCACCTGACACCCGAGGCTGCCCATGCTGTTGCCGATGCCCTCGGGGCCACCCTGGACCTCGCTGCTGCCGAGTCGTCAGCAGAGCGTTCAGCGCGAAGTAAGACCACATCAAGACCACTTCATGCCATCTGAGGCGCAACCTCCGAACACAAAGAAGCCCCTCTCCCTGTGTGACCAGGTGAGAGGGGCTTCCTCGTGGAGCCGCCTAAGAGAATCGAACTCTTGACCTTTTCATTACGAGTGAAATGCTCTACCGACTGAGCTAAGGCGGCGTGCCCGACCTCGCGGTCGAGCGAGATGGAGTCTAGCGGCTCACCCCGCGGATGCGAAAACGGCCCCCACTACTTCAGCTCGGCACCCAGCTTGGCGACCATGGACGCCACCGCGAACCGGGGCTTGACGTTGATCGAGAGCGCCTCGCGGCACTCGAGCACCGCCTCCACACACCGCAGCAGCGCCTCGGGGCTGCCCGCCGCGGCCATCTTCCTGACCTGGTCCGCCTTGTCCGGGTGGTTCGGCTGCGCCCCCGACCCCAGCGCGACCGCCAGCGCGTCCCGGTACAGCCCCGCCAGGTCCATCAGGGCACGGTCGAGGCTGTCGCGGCCGGTCCTGGTGGCCCGTGACTTCTGCCTGCGTTCGAGGTCCTTGAGGGCGCCCGCCGACCCGCGCAGCGCGCCAGCCGCACCCTTGCCGGTGCCGCCCGCGCCGAGGGCGGTGCGCAGCTCCTCGGTCTCGCGTTCGTCGCGGGCCGCACTCATCTCCTTGGCCTCGGCCTCCGCTGCCCGGACCAGCTCGTCGGCCGCGGCGTATCCGGTGGCCGGGCGCGTCGCGGCGGACGCGATGCCCAGCGCCTGGCCGCGCCGCGCCCGCGCCTCCTCGTCCGTCGCCAGCCGTCGGGCCCTGCCGACGTGGCCGCCACTGATCGAGGCGGCCAGCAGCGCGGTCTCGGCGTCGAGCTGATCGCGTTCGCGCAGCACCCCGGCGATCGCCTCCACCGACGGGGTCACCAGCGCCACGTGCCTGCACCGGGACCGCAGCGTCACCGAGATGTCCTGCGGGTCCACCGAGGGTGCGCACAGCAGGAACACGGTCCGCGCGGGCGGCTCCTCGACGACCTTGAGCAGCGCGTTGGCCGCACCCTCGGTCAGCCGGTCGGCGTCCTCGATGACCACCACCTGCCAGCGCCCGGTGCTGGGGCGACGCGACGCGGTCTGCACGATGCCTCGCATCTCCGCCACGCTGATGCTCAGGCCCTCGGGGATCACCCGGCGCACGTCGCCGTGGGTGCCTGCCATCGTGGTGGTGCAGGCGTGGCACCGCCCGCACCCGGGCTCGCCCTCGTCGGTGCACTGCAGCGCGGCCGCGAAGCACAGCGCCGCGACGGAGCGCCCGGAACCGGGGGGCCCGGTGAACAGCCAGGAGTGCGTCATCAGCGAACCTGCCGCGTCGGCGCCGCCCCTTGCCGCCCTCGCGGCACCGGTCAGCTCCACCTCGACGTGCTCCTGGCCGACCAGTCGATCGAATACTCCCGCCACGGGCCGAGCCTATCGGGCGGGTCCGACGCCGCCGGGCGGGCGTCCGAAACGTTCAAGACCGTCCGGACCGCGGGTGACTACCGTCGCGGCATGACACCACAGCTCTCCATGATCGGTCTCGCCGTCGCGGACCTGCCCCGCTCCTTCGACGTCTACCGGCGTCTCGGCTTCGACCTGCCCGCCGATCCCGGCCAGGAGCAACACCACGAGATCACCCTGCCGGGTGGGGTACGGGTGGGCTGGGACACCCTCGAGGTCATCCGCGGCTTCTCCCCCGACTTCACCCAGGGGACGGGTGGCCCGTCGCTGGCCTTCGACTGCGGCACACCCGCGGCCGTCGACGCCAAGTACGCCGAGCTCACCGAGGCAGGCTGCACCGGGGAATCGAAGCCGTGGGATGCGTTCTGGGGACAGCGCTACGCGGTCGTCAGGGACCCGGACGGTCACAGCATCGAACTGTTCTCGGCCCTGCCCGGCTGACCGAGCAGGCCGGTCATGGAGGTCCCTGCCAACGCCCGGGCCTCCCTGGCCAGGTGCGCCTGATCACTGAAGCCGGCCTCCGCCGCGACCCTGGCGAGCGGAACGCCGGCTCGGGCGAGCCCGAGCGCGCGGTCGAAGCGGAGCACCCGGGTCAGCGTCTTCGGTCCGTACCCGAATGCGGACAAGGACTTTCGATGTAGGCGGCGTTCGCTCCAGCCCAGGCTCGCGGCGACCCGTGCCACCGCGACGCCGCACGCCAGCTGCCCCGCGATCGCGGTCTCGACGGGACGCCCCACCCCGTCGAGACGGTCGCGTGCCGCCGCACTGATCGCGCGCAGCGGATCCGCCTCGGCGGCATGGAAGAGCCTGCGCACCATCGCATCCGGCCACAGCTGTTCCAACGGCACCCGCACGTCCCGCAGCTCGTCGGCGCGGACACCGAACACGTGTGGTCCGACCCCGGGCGTGAATCGCAGACCGATCGCCCTGGTACCCGCGGCCGTGGTGCGGTGCGCCCGGGTGTCCGGGCCGGTCACCAGCAGCCCGCCCTCGTGCCAGATCAGATCCATGCACCCGTCTGGCAGGACCAGGACGCCCTCGTCCTGCTGCGACCGAAACCCCGGCGGCCCCGAGCTCACCGACCAGGCGACCGCTCCCGGAACGTCCGCTCGCAGTTCCCGATACGCCACCTCGGCTACCCCACCTCAGCGCGGACCGGTCAGGACTTCTTGGCGGCGGCCTTCTTCGCGGCCGCCTTGGCGGGCGCCTTCTTGGCCGCGGTCTTCTTCGCCGCCGCCTTCTTGGCCGGCGCCTTCTTCGCGGCCGCCTTCTTCTTCACCGGGCCACGTGCACGCCGGTCGGCCAGCAGCTCCGAGGCGCGCTCGTCGGTGATGGTCGCGACATCGTCGTCCTTGCGCAGGCTCGCGTTCGTCTCGCCGTCGGTGACGTAGGGGCCGAAGCGGCCGTCCTTGATCACCATCGGCTTGTCCGTCGCCGAGTCGTTGCCGAGCTCACGCAGCGGCGGGGTCGCCGCACCCGTGCGGCCCCTGCGCTTGGGCTCCGCGTAAATCTTCAGGGCGTCCTCGAGGGTCACCGTGAACATCTGCTCCTCGTTCTCCAGCGAACGAGAATCGGTGCCCTTCTTCAGGTACGGGCCGTAACGCCCGTTCTGTGCGGTGATCTCTTCCTTCGACTCCGGGTCGACGCCGACCACGCGCGGCAGCGAGAGCAGCCGCAGCGCGTCCTCGAGCGTCACCGTCGCGACGTCCATGGACTTGAGCAGCGAGCCGGTCCGCGGCTTCGGGCCCGCGGCCTTCTTCGCGGTCTTCTTCGCGGCGGCCTTCTTCGCGGGCGCCTTGGTCGTCACGGCGCCCTCGCCCTCGGCCGTGACAGGCACGATGTCCGGCTCGGGTTCGGGTTCCGGCTCGGGCAGGATCTCGGTCACGTACGGACCGAAACGCCCCTCCTTCGCGACGATCTCGTGCCCGGTGAGCGGGTCGACGCCGAGCTTGCGACCGTCCTGCGGGGTGGCGAACAGCTTCTCCGCGTACTCGGGCGACAACTCGTCCGGGGGCAGGTCGTCGGGCAGGTTTGCGCGCTGCGAGACCGGATCTCCGTCGGGGTCATCGGGATTGACGACCATGCGCTCGAGGTACGGCCCGAACCGGCCGACCCGCACCACGACGTCGCGGCCCTCGGAATCGGCGAACAGCCGGATCGAGTTCACCTCGCGGGCGTCGATGTCCTCGAGATTGGTGCCGACCATCTTCTTCAGACCGCCGGAGCGAGCGACCGAGCCCTCGGCGCCGCGCTCACCACCGAAGTAGAAGCTGGACAACCAGTTTCCGCGCTGCTCGCGGCCACCGGCGATCTCGTCGAGGTCGTCCTCCATGCCTGCGGTGAAGTCGAAGTCGACCAGCCGGCCGAAATGCGCCTCCAGCAGCCCGATCACGGCGAACGCCACCCACGACGGAACAAGGGCACTGCCGCGCTTGTAGACGTAGCCGCGGTCCAGGATCGTCTTGATGATCGACGAATACGTCGACGGGCGACCGATTCCCAGTTCCTCGAGGGTCTTGATCAGGCTGGCCTCGGTGTAGCGGGCGGGCGGGTTAGTGGTGTGGCCGTCCGGATCCAGCTTGGTGGCGGTGACGGCCTGCCCTGCGACGAGCACCGGCAGCCGCGACTCGGCGTCGTCGGACTGGCCGCCCGCCTCCTCGTCGACGCTCTCGACGTAGGCCTTGAGGAAGCCCGCGAACGTGATGGTGCGGCCGGACGCGGAGAAGGTGCACTCCTCGCCGGTGCCTGCGGTGCCGGTGATCCGCAGCGTCAGGGTGGTGCCCCGCGCGTCGGCCATCTGCGAGGCGACGGTGCGCTGCCAGATCAGCTCGTAGAGCTTGAACTCGTCGGCGGCCAGCTGCGAGTGCAGCTGCCCGGGGGTGGCGAAGACGTCGCCTGCGGGGCGGATCGCCTCGTGCGCCTCCTGCGCGTTCTTCACCTTGCGGGTGTACTGGCGCGGCGACGGGCTGACGTACTCGGCGCCGTACAGCTCGGTGGCCTGCGCCCTGGCCGCGGCGATCGCCGACGCCGACAGCGTCGTCGAGTCGGTACGCATGTAGGTGATGTGGCCGTTCTCGTACAGCCGCTGCGCGGTACGCATGGTGCGCTCGGAAGTGAAGCGCAGTTTGCGTGCCGCCTCCTGCTGCAGCGTCGAGGTCATGAACGGCGCGTACGGCTTGCGGGTGTACGGCTTGTCCTCGGCGGACGAGACGGTGAGATCGGTACCGTGCAGCGCCTCGGCGAGGCGACGGGCATGGCCCTCGTCCAGCACCGTGACGCCGGTCGACTTCAGCTGGCCGTCGGCCCCGAAATCGCGGCCCGCGGCGACGCGGCTGCCGTCGACGCTGACCAGGCGCGCCCCGAAGCTGCGCGGGTTCGCCTCGGCGCCCGCGTCGAGGGTGGCGGAGATGTCCCAGTACTCGGCGGACCGGAAGGCCATCCGCTCGCGTTCACGCTGCACGATGACGCGCGTCGCCACCGACTGCACGCGGCCGGCCGACAGCTTCGGCATGACCTTCTTCCACAGCACCGGGCTGACCTCGTAGCCGTAGAGGCGGTCGAGGATGCGCCTGGTCTCCTGCGCGTCCACCAGGTCCTGGTCGAGGTCGCGGGTGTCCTGCGCGGCCGCCAGGATGGCGGGCTTGGTGATCTCGTGGAAGACCATCCGGCGGACCGGGATCTTCGGCTTGAGGGTCTCGAGCAGGTGCCAGGCGATGGCCTCGCCCTCGCGGTCGGGGTCAGTGGCGAGGTAGAGCTCGTCGGCGTCCTTGAGCAGGCTCTTGAGCTCGGCGACCTTGGTCTTCTTGTCCGGGCTCACCACGTAGAGCGGCTCGAAGTCGTGGTCGACGTTGACGCCGAGCCGGGCCCACGGCTCGCCCTTGTACTTGGCGGGCACGTCCGCCGCACCCCGCGGGAGGTCGCGAATGTGGCCGACCGAGGCCTCGACGACGTAGTTCTTGCCCAGGTAGGGGGCAATTTTCCTGGCCTTGGTCGGCGACTCGACGATCACGAGACGGCGCGTCTGGTCGGCTGTGGCGGGGCTGTCGCCCGCCGTGTCCTTCTCCCGAGCTGCCACCTTGCTGCCTGCACCTTCCTCGACTCGAAACGGCGATCACTTCAGTAACAGAGTGACACATCCGCGAGACCATCCTTGCAGATCAATCCCGTGTCGACTGTTCTACACCTGCGGCCAGGCCTCTCGCGCCTCTTGCCGGTCAGGGGCCTGACCGATGTTCTCGACCAGCCGCATCAGCCGCTTGTGCCCCACGATCCGGAGCCCGGGGCCCGCTCCGCGGGTGCCGATGAGGGTGGGCGCGATCCCGGCCCGCATCAGCGATTGGGCGAGGATCGGGTGGGTGTCTGGGGCGTGCGGGTCCAGCCCGAGCACGAACCGATCACCCTCACCCTCGGACCTGCCCGCGGCCAGCACCCAGGCCCGCAGGGCACGCGAGTCCGGGATCCAGCCCACCGGCACGGCCTTGACCGCACCCTTGGTCCACTGGGCCGCGAGCGCGGCCAGCTCCGGCACCGATGCGGTGCGGACCAGCGGGCTGCCCTCGTCGGACCGGGTGATCTCGGCGGCCAGGCCGGCCTCCTCGATCAGCTCGGCGACGGCGTCCGCCCGCCACGACGCATCGACGACCACCGACACCCTGGCCCGGCCCGCGGCGACGGAGACCTGCCCCTGCGCGGCCAGCAACCCGCTCAGGTCCGATACCGCGGGCGGCACCGCCTCCGCGGAGAAGAAGGACAGCTGGTTCACAAGAGGACAGTAGGCCAGATCCGGCCGCCCTGGCCGTGCTGACACGGCGGGACCGCGTGCGACGCCCGGTGGGAAACGACTCGTCCCCCACCACCTCACGGTGCTGGGGGACGAGTTGATCCGTCTCGAGGAACGAATGAATCAGACCGCGCGAACGCCGGTGGCCTGGGGACCCTTGGTGCCCTGACCGACCTCGAACTCGACGCGCTGGTTCTCCTCGAGCGTGCGGAATCCGCTGCCCTGAATCTCGGAGTAGTGGACGAAGACGTCAGCGGAGCCGTCCTCGGGGGCGATGAATCCAAAGCCCTTCTCCGCGTTGAACCACTTCACAGTGCCCTGTGCCATGCTTTTCCTTCACTTTCTAACACCGGATTCGGTGAACAGCAGTCAACAGTCCACCGGGCCGGTTCCGACCGCTGTACCGTTGATTTCCCCCTCAGGAAAAGCATCGCCACCGCGCTCGCAACATCGATCCTGCGAGCGCGTACACGAACACAGAAGCTGCGACCACTTATAAGTCAATCACGGTTCGCGCGATGGCAACAGTCGAAATCCAACAATGGTCGTAAAGAATTGATCTTGTATCCGACGACGCGTCGGCAACCGCGCTATTGGACACTCGTCAAGTATTGACAAGGGCTACACAGTGTTAAACACATCCCGGCAAGTACCATCAAAAACGCAGGTGAACGGGCACGTGTACGCGGCCAACCAACGAACTCGGAGTTTTCAGTGAGCCAACCGGCCGCCGCAGCAAGCTACGGGCAGTCACTGCTCGATCGGGTGCTGGCCGGCACCCCCCGCGGCGAGGATCCGCTCACCCACGTGGCGGAACTGCCCGCACGCGAGTCCCGGTTCACCCAATGGCCGCCGTGGATTCATCCCGATGTCGTCGATGCCATGCGCGGCAACGGAATCCCGCTGCCGTGGACACATCAGGAGGCCGCCGCCACGATCGCCGCGGCAGGCAAGCACGTCGTGGTCGCCACCGGTACCGCATCCGGGAAGTCGCTGGCCTACCAGCTGCCCATCCTCACCGCCCTCGCCGAGGACCCGCGCGCGACCGCCCTCTACCTGGCCCCGACGAAGGCCCTCGGGGCCGACCAGATCCGGTCGACCATCGCGCTGACCGAGCAGGCCGAATCGCTCGCGACCGTCTACCCCAACGCCTTTGACGGCGACACCCCGACCGAGGTACGCCAGTGGGTCCGCGCCAACTCGCGCTGGATCTTCACCAACCCGGACATGCTGCACATCGGCATGCTGCGCTCGCACCAGCGCTGGGCCCACTTCTTCCGCAACCTGCGTTACGTGGTGATCGACGAATGCCACTCCTACCGAGGCGTTTTCGGCTCGAACGTGGCGCTGGTCCTGCGCAGGCTGAAGCGGATCGCCCGCCGCTACGCCGCCGACCCGGTGTTCATCCTCGCCAGCGCCACCACCGCGGCACCGGGGGCCGCGGCGTCCCGGCTGATCGGCGCTTCCTGCGCGGAGGTCACCGCCGACGGCTCCCCGCACGGCCCGCGAACGGTCGCGCTCTGGGAGCCCCCGCTGATGGCCGAGGTGACCGGCGAGAACGGCGCCCCGGTCCGCCGCGCCGCCGGGTCGGAGGCGGCCCGGATCATGGCCGACCTGATGATCGAGGGCGCAAGGACCCTGACCTTCGTCCGATCGCGCCGCGGCGCCGAGCTGACCGCGATGGGCACGAAAAGGCTGCTCGCGGAGTCAGCCCCGGACCTGACCGAACGGGTCGCCGCCTACCGGGCCGGTTACCTGGCCGAGGACCGACGCGAGCTGGAGGCTGCGCTCGCGGACGGGACCCTGCTCGGCGCCGCGACCACCAACGCCCTCGAACTCGGGGTCGACATCGCCGGTCTGGACGCGGTCGTGGTGGCCGGCTTCCCCGGCACCGTCGCCTCGTTCTGGCAGCAGGCCGGGCGGTCCGGCCGCCGCGGCGAGGGCTCGCTGGTGGTGCTGGTCGCGCGCGACGATCCGCTCGACACCTACCTGGTCCACCATCCGGCCGCGCTGCTGGACAAACCCGTCGAGGCCACCGTCACGGATCCGTCCAACCCGTACGTGCTCGGCCCGCAACTGCTGTGCGCGGCGATGGAGCTGCCGCTCAGCGACGCCGAGGTCGAGCAGTTCGGCGCCGTCGAGCTGCTCAACCGGCTCGCCGAGCAGGGGCTGATCCGCCGTCGCGCGCACGGCTGGTTCGTCACCGCGGAATCCAACCCCCATGCGTCCGTTGACATCCGCGGCGGCATCGGCAAGCAGGTCGCCATCGTCGATGCCGAGTCCGGCCGGATGCTGGGCACCGTCGACGGCGGCCGTGCCCCCGCGACCGCCCACCCCGGTGCGGTGCACCTGCACCAGGGTGAGTCCTTCGTGGTGGACATGCTGGACCTGGAGGAAGGCCTGGCGCTGGTGCACGCCGAAACCCCGGAGTGGAACACTTCGGCGCGCGAGACCACCGAGATCGTCATCACCTCCCTCCTCGAGCACAGCGAGCACGGCCCTGTCACGGTGGCGCTGACCGAGGTCGAGGTCACCCACCAGGTGGTGGGCTACCTCCGGCGGCTGCCGTCCGGCGAGGTCCTCGACTCCATCGAGCTCGACATGCCGCCGCAGCGCCTGAACACGCGGGCCGTGATGTACACGGTGACACCGGAGCTGATGGAACGGGCGGGCATCACGGCGGACCGGTTCCCCGGGTCGCTGCACGCCGCCGAGCACGCCGCGATCGGCCTGCTGCCGCTGGTGGCCACCTGCGACCGCGGCGACATCGGCGGGGTGTCGACGGCGCTGCACCAGGACACCGGGCTGCCGACGGTGTTCGTCTACGACGGACATCAGGGCGGCGCCGGGTTCGCGGACCGCGGGCACGCCGAGCTGCTGCGCTGGCTGCGCGCCACCAGGGACGCGATCAGGTCCTGCGAGTGCACGGCCGGGTGCCCCTCCTGCGTACAGTCCCCCAAGTGCGGCAACGGGAACGACCCCCTCGACAAGGACGGCGCGGTCCGGCTGTTGACCGCGGTGGTCGACTCGCTCCTGGGAGCGCACTAGATCAGGTCGGTCCTCTGCATCCAGCGCAGGATCGGCCAGCCGGCGAAAACCGGCAGCCAGCAGGTGAGCACCCGGTACAGCAGCACCGACGGCACCGCGACCGCGGCGGGCACCCCGAACGCCGCGAGGCCACCGATCAGCGCCGCCTCGACCGCGCCGACACCGCCTGGGGTCGGCGCGGCGGACGCCAGCGTGCCGCCGATCATCGTCACGATGGTGACGGTGACGAAGCTCGCCTCGCCGCCGAATGCCGCGACGCTCGCCCAGAGGGCAAGCGCGGCACCGAGAGTGGTGCCCGCACAGCCGCCGACGATGAGCAGGAACCGGCCAGGGTCGCGGGCGAGGTCAAGCAACTCGGTGCTCACATCGGCGATCTGGGGGCGCAGCTCGTCGATCAGCCAGCGCCGCAGCCTCGGCACGATCATGAAGGCCCCGACCACGCCGAGCAGGACACCGACCACCAGGTAGATCACCGTGGCGTTCGGGATGAAGCCGGACAGGTCCGCGCTCCTGCCCGCCGCGATGCTGAAGAGGATCAGCAGCCCGACGTGGGTGACCACCTGGACCGTCTGCTGCAGCGCGACGGCCGCGGTCGCCCGCACCCCGCCGAGCCCGTTGTGTTGCAGGAACCGCACGCTGAGCGCCAGGCCCCCGACACCCGCGGGGGTTGTGGTGGCCGCGAAGGTGTTGGCGAACTGCATGATCACCAGGTTCTTGAGCCGAACCGACTCCGACGCGCAGGCCCACAGCGCCACCGCCGTCCCGATGTACTTCAACACCGAGACCACCAGTCCGAGCAGCGCCCACCACCAGTTCGCGTTCCGTAGCTCGGTGAGGAAGGTCGGCACCTGACTGACGAACGGGTAGGCGACGTAGACCAGTCCGATCAACAGCACGAGCTGGATGATCTGGTTCCGGCTGAAGCGGGTGACCTGCTCGGTCTTGATCACCTCGGAGTCGGTCTGGGTCCGGACCTGGTGCCGGGTGGCCGACATCAGTTCGTCCGCGTCCGGCAACGCCCGGCGCAACCGCTTGGGCATCGCGGCCTTGGTCAGCCGGCCCGATGCCGCGAGGACCGTGTCCTCGCCCAGCGTCGCGAGCGCCGCCCGCACCGCCGGTTCCGCCCCGAACCGCGCCCCGGTGGTCAACAGCAGCTGGGCGATGTCCGACTCGAGCTGCGCGTCCGAGGCACCGACCTCCGCGTGCGCGAAGCCCTCGAAATGCACTCGGTCCCCACTGATCCGGAGGTTGTCCGGGCGCAGGTCGCCGTGCGCGACCTGATTCGCATGCAGTATCCGCAGACCGGTCCATGCCGCCTCGAGGTGCTCGGGCTGCGCCTGCTCGAGAGGAGTCCCGGCGGGCACCGAATGCGCGTAGAGCATCCAGCCCCGCTCGAGCGGGGACACCGCGACGGCCAGGCTGGACGACAGCCCCATCCGCGCGACCGCTGTCGACATCAGCGCCCGGTGCTCGACCGCCCTGCGCAGCGATGCGTACGGCGCGGGCGTCTCCGAGCTCCGGAAGGTGAGCCAGTGCCAGACCTGACGGAGGGCGCCCTCGCTGCGCTGGTGCGGCCCGAAGAGCTCGAGGATCACCTCGTCGTCCGCGCCCGCCTTCCGTAGATCGACCCCGAGATCGACCTTCTTCCAACCGGGACTGCAGTCGGCGGCGAGCACGAGCGGGCCGGGTCCCGTTGGGCTGAGCACCGACAACGCGTCCACCCGCAGACCGCGCCTGCCGAGGATCCGGACCGCGAGATCGACGGGGACCTCCAGCGCCGGCGTGCCGACGAACAGCACCACCAGCGCACCGATCAGCCAGCCTGCGGTCAGCCCCAACACTGACCGCGCGGGGACGACGGCGCTGACGAACAGGTGGATCGGCACGAAGGCGAACAGCAGCAGCCACCAGATCCGGCGCCAGCGGGCGGGCAGCCACGGACCGGACACGGTCAGCATCGCGGCCAGCATCGCGATCCAGCGCGGGTCGTCGAGGAACTGCGACAGGAAGGTGTCGAGGTGCCCGTCCAGATCGAGGTGCCACTTCGGCGCGGAAACACCCGTGCCGGTGATGGACAGCGCGATGACGGCGAGCAGCCCCGCGGTCGCGTACCCCGCGAGCAGCTTCCAGCGTCGGCCCAGGACGAGGCCGACCAGGATCGCGAACGGGAGGATCACGATCGCGGCGCCGTACAGCAGGTAGATCCGGGTCGAGACCTCCGGTGACGCGACGCCGATCAGGTCCGACACCGAGTTCTCCACGGCCTCCCAGCGGCCGCGGGTGATCAGCGACGTGGCGATCACCGCGCCCATGCACAGCGCCGCCAGCACGACACGGAGCTGATCATTGGTACGCCGACGCAAAGGCTGCAGGAGGCTGCCCTGGACCGGGATCTCTCGTCCGTCGACTCGCATGGGGTGATCGAGCCTATCCGACGTGCACGTGCGGTCTGCGGGCCACGTCGGGCTCGGCGCGCCGCAGCACCTCCCTGGTCACGGAGGCCACCTCGCCGTGCCCGAAGAACAGGAACTGCAGCAGGTTGCGGACCGGGTTTCCCTCCGTCCACTCGAAGTACACGTGCGGGACGGTCCCGGTTCGGTCCCGGATGTCGAGCAGGATCGCGGCGATGGAATTGGGGATGGCCGCGCTGCGGACCGTCAGCACCCGGAACCCCTCGCGGCGGTGCCCGTGCACCCGCAGGTCGGTGGCGAACTCCGACGCATCGGTCACGCTCACCTCCAGGAAGAGGATGGGCTCGGCGGCGGGGATCCGGCTGACCCGCCGCCGGGCGGACTCCTTCGCCCGGTACGCCGCCGGGTCCGGGCGGTCGGCGTCGTGCGCGATGACCCGGATGACCCCCCGCGCGGCCTCGTCGATCAGCTCCCGCGCCGTGACGTCGTAGCTCACCGAGTAGGCACGCAGTTCGTAGGCCCGCGTGAAGCGGGAGGCGAACGAGACGCTCAGGATGGCGAGGATGAACAGGATCGCCAGATGCAGGCCCTCGGGGCGTTCGACGATGTTGACGACGGTCGTGTAGACGAAGATGACCGCGACCACCGCGAAGCCGATCGCCTTGCGTCGCTGGCCCCGCCGGTGCGCGGACAGCGCGACCGCGACGGACGCGGAGGTGATCAGTACCAGGACGCCGGTGGCGTAGGCCGAGCCCTGGGCGTCGACGCTGGCGTCGAAATACCAGGTGATGCCGAATGCGATCGCCGCGAACACCAGCACCAGCGGGCGCACCGCCCGCGCCCAGTCCGGGGCCATGCCGAACCGGGGCAGGTACCGCGGGACCAGATTGAGCAGGCCCGCCATGGCCGAGGCACCTGCGAACCAGAGGATCGCGATGGTGCTCACGTCGTACACGGTTCCGAAGACGTTGCCGAGGTACTCGTGGGCCAGGTAGGCCAGCGCGCGCCCGTTGGCCTGTCCCCCGGCCTTGAACTCGTCGGCCGGGATAAGCACGGTGGTCAGGAAGCTGGTCACGATGAGGAAGGCGCTCATGATCAGTGCGGCAGTGGTCAGCAGATGCCGCGCCCCGCGGATCCGGCCGCGCGGTGCGGATCTGGTGTCGCTCGGGTCGCCCTCGATCTGGGGCATCACCGCGACCCCCGTCTCGAAGCCGGACAGGCCGAGCGCGAGCTTCGGGAACACCAGCAGCGAGATCGCGACCATCATCCAGGGGTTGCCGTGCTCGGTCGTCAGGGCCGCGGTCCAGTCCGTCACCACGGAGGGCGCGGTCGCCACGTGCCACAGTCCGGCGGCCACCACCACGAGGTTCAGTGCCAGGTACGCCACGACGAGTGCGACCGCGATCCCGATCGCCTCGGCAAAGCCCTTGAGGAAGACGGCCGCGAGCAGACCCAACAGGACCAGCGTGACCAGCAGGTTCTCCCCGCGGAGGGCCGCGGGCGCGAACGGGTTCTGCACGACGTGCGCCGCACCGTCGGCGGCAGACAGCGTCATGGTGATGATGAAGTCGGTCGCCGCGAACCCGAGCAGAACCAGGACGAAGATCTTGCCGCCCCACTTCGGGAGCAGTCGGGCCAGCATGGCGATCGATCCCTCACCCCGCGGGCTCTCCTGCGCGACACGGCGATACACCGGCAGCGCGCCGAACAGCGTCAGCGCGACGAGGACCAGGGTCGCCATCGGCGAGAGCACACCGGCGGCCAGGGCGGCGATGCCCGGCTGGTACCCCAGCGAGGAGAAGTAGTCGACGCCCGTCAGGCACATGACCTTCCACCACGGGTGCTTGTGCTCCGGCTTCGACACCACCCGGAACGGCCCCTGGTGCCCGGACGGCTCCTCGGTGATGTTCTCGAACAGCCAGGAGCGCACCCGCGATGGTGCTCGATCCCTGGTGGTCACATGCCGATACTGCCACCGGCCGCGGGTCGCACCCGGGAAAACGCGTCCGGTGGCGCCGTCGCCGCGCCTGCCGCGGACCTCACGGCGCCTGCGCGGGGACCTCCGGTTCGCCGAGGGTGAGCATCAGCCGGTTCGCCCACGAGAACGACGCGGTGGCCAGGACCAGGTCGCCGATCTCCTCGTCGGTGAGACCGACCGCACGAAGCCGCGCCAGGTGACCCGGGTCGGCGCGCGGTGGCTGCGCGGCGAGCGCGGCGGCGAAGTCGACGACGGCGTCCCACCGCTCGTCGACGCGGGCGGTGACGCCCTCGTCCAGGATCTTCTGCACGTCGGCGGGCCGCTTGGACAGCTCCGCCGTGAAGCGTGCGTGCACCGAGGTGCAGTACACGCACCCGTTGAGCCGCGAGGTGGCCGTCGCCGCGAGCTCCCGCTCGGTGCGGGAGAGCCCACCGCGCCCGTAGAAGATCTCCTTGTCGTTCGCGCTGCGCTCGCCGAGTACCTCCGGATCGCGGGCCAGCAGACGGAAATACGGGCTCTCGCCGCGGAAGCCCGCCAGGTGGGGACGCTGTTCCTCGGTCGCGTCCTCGAGCCGGATCGGTTCCAGCCACGGGACCCAGTCCAGGTGATCCTGGGTGAAATCGCCTGGGCAGCGATGCCGCTCGACCTCGCGAACCTCGCTCATGCCGATTCTCCGATCAGGGTGTACCCGGCGACCAGCCGGATCTGGTAGTTGACGAAGCCGATCGCCTGGGACACGGTCACGATCGCGGCCTCCGTCAGCCCCGCCGAACTCAGGGTCTCGATCGCGGACCGAGTGGCGGCCGAGGGATCCACGGTGACCAGCGCGGCGTGGCTCAGCAAGGCCGCGAGCACCGGGTCGTGAACGGCGCCCGTCGTCACAGCGTCGGCGAGGTCATCGGGCAGCAGCGCCGAATAATGCTCGGCGAGTGCGGGTTGCCGAGCGAGCACCGCGACACGCAACGCGACGGCGACGAGCTGCTCGCGGGTCGGCAGGTCGGCGGACGGCGAGACGAAGAGCGCGTCGTGCAGCCGCTGGGTGTGCTCCGCGACCGCGGGCCGCGCCGACCTGAGAGAGGAGACGGCGCCCGCGAGCCGGGCGCCGAGCACCCCGTCCAGCACGTCCGCCGTGGAGTTCGGTGGGGAATGGGTCGAAGACGTCGTCATGGTCGTGATTCCTTCCGGTAGGTGCCATTCCAGCCGAGGCGCGGGGCCACCTTCGTGGCGATGAGTTCGATCGAGTGCAGCGTGGCCGCCTGGTCGGGGTCGATCGGATGAACCTGGAAGATCAGGTCTGTCGACTGCTGCACCGCGGGGTCGGCGGCGAGTAGGTCGGTCACCTCGTCCGGGGTGCCGACCACGGAATCGCGCAGGATCTCCTCGACGCTCTCGCTGCCGTCGGCGAGGCCGATCCCCTGCAGGTATGCCCGGAAGCGCAGCGCGCCACGGCGCGCGAGCTCCCAGGCAGCCTCGTGGTCGTCGGCGACGAACACGCTGCGCGAGGCGCCGATCCGCGGTCGCGTGCCCTCCGGGAGCGCCTCCAGGTACGCCGCGATCAGCGGTTGTTGGACCTGCCCGAGGGCGGCATCCGCGAGACCGGGCTCCCTCGGCTGGGTCCGCGAGAGCAGGAGCCCGTCTCCGGATTCGCCCGCCCGCACGGCGCCCGACCCCGAGAAGGTCGCCTGCCATCGCCGCTCGATCAGGCTCGTCGCCCGCGGGTACAGCCGCTTGTCCTCGACGATCTCCGCCCCGGACAGCGCGGCTGTCAAGCGCTCGATCTTGTTGTCGTAGAGGGCCCGTCGATCGGCATCTGCGTGACCGAACAACGCGAAGGCGCTCGCCGACCCGCCGGTGCCGAGACCCAGCTCGAGCCGGCCGCCGGACAGGGCGTCGAGGACCGCGGCGTCCTCCGCCACCCGGATCGGGTCCTCCAGCCCGAGCGTCACGATGGCCGTACCGAGGCGGATCGCGCTCAGCCGGGCGGCCGCGTGGGCCAGGAAGACGAACGGCGACGGCAGGCCGCCCTCCGCCGGATCGACGTGATGCTGGGCCACCCAGCCGACGTCGAAACCCAGCTCCTCGGCGAGGGCGAACTGCGCCAGCGCGTCGCGGTAGAGAACTCCCGCGTCCCGACTCTCGTCACCGACCAGCCGGGTGAACCATCCGAGCCGCTTGCTCCCGGTCACGTCATGCCACCTTTCCCAAATATGCTTCTCGTACCGCGGGATTGCCCAACAGATCGGTGGCCTCGCCGTGCAGCACGATCTCGCCGCCCACCAGGACATTGCCGGTGTGCGCGATGGACAGCGCGAGCTCGGCCTGTTGCTCGACGATCAGGATCGCGAGCCCGAACAGCTCGTTGAGCCGGACGATTTCGTCCAGCACCCGGTCGACGAACAGCGGGGACAGCCCCATCGTCGGTTCGTCCATGCAGATCAGCCGGGGCCGGCTCATCAGTGCACGGGCGAATGCCAGCATCTGCTGCTCGCCACCGGACAGCGTCCCCGCGTGCTGCCTGCGCCGCTCCGCCAGCCGCGGGAAGTGGTCAAACAACTCGGCTGCCCGCTCGGCCAGCACCGAACGCCGCTCGCGGTGCACGTAGCCGCCGACGTACAGGTTCTCCTCCACCGTCATCTCCGGAAACACCCGCCGCGCCTCGGGAACCGAGGCCAGTCCGGCCTTGATCCGGCCCGCCGGGGTCACCCCGGTGGCGTCCTCCCCGTCGATCAGCACCCGCCCGGCCGTGGGGGTCAACAGACCGAGGGCGGTCTTCATGGTCGTCGACTTGCCGGAGGCGTTCCCCCCGAGCAGGGAGACGATCTCGCCCGGCCGAACCCGGATGGACACCTCGTTCAGCGCTCGCGAGCGTCCGTAATACACGCTCACCCCGTCGAGCTCGAGAATCGGGGCCGCGTACTCATCGACCGCCAACGGACTCCACCTGTCCTTCCGCACCGACCGTGGCAGGCCGCAGCCGGCGACGGCCGAGATAGGCCTCGATCACCCGTTCATCGGCCTGCACCTCTTCCGGGGTCCCGACCGCGATGATCGAGCCCTCGTCCATCACGATCACCCGATCGGAGAGCTGGTTGACGAGTTCGAGCTTGTGCTCGACGAGGACGATGGTCTGCCCGTGCGCCTTGAGTTCGGCCAGTTGACGTCCGACCTCGGCGGTTTCGCTCTGGTTCATTCCTGCCGCGGGTTCGTCGAGTAGCAGCAGGACGGGGTCGAGGGCGAGGGCCCTTGCGATTTCGGTGCGCCGCCGGTTCGCGTAGGACAGCGTGTAGGCAGGGTCGCCCGCGCGAGGAGCCAGCCGTTCCCCGAATCTCGCCAGCCCGGAGTCCACCTCGGCGCGCAGGAGTTCCCGCTCGGCCCGCACCTTCCGGGTTGGCACCAGCGCCAGCGCCGCCTCCGCGAGGATCGGCACCCAACGGATCACGGGGTACCGGACCAGGGAGCGCAGTGGTCGCGCGGCGCGGAGGGTGCTGTGCAGCCCCACCTCCACGTTCTCGGCCACCGTGAGGTTCCCGAAGACCCGGCCGTTCTGGAAGGTCCTCGCGATGCCCGCCTCAGCGGCCTCTTCCGGGGAGCCGGGCCGTACCGCTGTGCCGCGCAGCAGGATCCGACCGGAATCGGGCCGGAGAACGCCGGACACCAGGTTGATGGTGGTGCTCTTTCCCGACCCGTTGGGCCCGATGATGGAGACGAACTCGCCCCTGTTGACCTCGAAGTCGATCCCGTCGACGGCGCGCACGCCGCCGAAGGCGCGGCGCAGCCCCGCCACCGACAGGATCTGCTCAGACTGCTGCGCTGACACGGTCCCTCCTCGTCCAGATTCCCTGTGGCCTGAATCGGATGATCAACAGCAGGATCACCCCGTAGAGCAGAATGCGGACCTCGGGCGCCAGCCGGAACAGCTCCGGGACCCCGATCAGGACCACCGAGCCGAGGATCGCGCCGTACGGGGACCCGGTCCCGCCGAGCACGATGATGGTCACCACAAGGAGCGAGAGCCCCAGGTTGAACACCGTCGGATCGATGTACGAATACTGGTGCCCGAGAAGGGCTCCCCCGATGCCGGAGAAGATCGCGCTGATGGCGAAGGCGAGCGCCTTGTAGTCGCGCACTCGTACGCCCGACGATCTCGCCGCCACCTCGTCCGACCCGACCGACCTGAGCACCGTGCCGAGGTGTGACCGCTGGATCGCGGCCACCACCACCACGGTCAGGGCCAGGAACACCAGATCGAGGCGGAACAGGTCTGCGGCGGTGGAGAACTCGTATCCGAAGATCCGCGGCGCAGGGATCCCGAACAGTCCGTAGCTGCCCCGGGTCACCGATTCCCAGTTGCGGATGATCCCGACCGTGACGACACCGATCCCGAGCGTCGCGATCGCAACGTAGTGTCCGGTGAGCCGCCAGACCGGAGCCGCCAGCACGGAAGACACGATCGCCGCGGTCAGCGCGGCCGCGGCCACCGCCGCGAGGAACGGCCAGTCGTAGCTGATGGTGAGGATGGCCGAGGTGTACGCCCCGATCGCGATCGGCCCGGCCTGGCCGATGGTGAGCTGGCCCGCCGAGCCCGCCACCAGCGTCATCGAGACCGCGATGATGGCGTAGGCGATGATCTGGGTCCCGACCACCAGTCCGTAGCTGTTGGAGACCAGCGGCACCACGAGCCCGACCACTGCGAAGGCGGCCGCCGCCTGCCACCACTGCACCCGGATCTGGCGGCCCGAACCGAGGAAGGTGCCGGTCAACGGTTCGCTCGAGATCGACGGCGCCCTCGCCAACAGTCCCCCCGGCCTCAAGACGAGCACCGCGATCAGCACCCCGAAAGTGATCAGGTCTCGGTATCCGTCCCCGAACTGGTAGATCCCCACGGCCTCGACGATGCCGAGCACGAAGCCGCCGAGCACCGCACCGGGGATCGACCCCAGCCCGCCGATCGTCGCCGCGACGAATCCGCTCATCCCCGCGATCGTGCCGCTGGTCGGCGAGATGTTCGAGTTGTACAGTCCGACAAAGATTCCCGCCAGCCCGCCGAGGCCCGACGCGATGATGAACGCCAGGTTCTGCACGCGGGGTACCGGGATCCCCATCTGCAGCGCCGCATCGGGATCCTGTGCCGTCGCCCGGATCGCCAGCCCGTACCTGCCGTACTTGAGGAAGCAGGCGAGGCCGGCCATGACCACCACCGTGATGGCGAACATCACGAGGTCCGAGGTCCCGAACCGCACCCCGCCGATCTGCCAGTTGTTGGTCGGCAGCACCGCAGGGAACGGTCGTGTCTCGGGGCCGAAGACCATCTGGACGAGGTTCTCGATGATCATGCCCGCGGCGACGGTGGCCAGCAACGCCGCCACCGCCGGACCCCGGCTCAGCGGGCGCACCGCGACGACGTTGACGACGAACCCGAGCAGCCCCGAGACACCGACCACCACCACGATGGTGGTCCACAGGGACAGCCCGAGTTCGGCGATCAGCCACCACGCGAAGATCGACCCGAACGCGAACACCGCGCCGTGGGCGAAGTTGATCACATTGGTGACCCCGAAGATCAGGGTGATCCCGACTGCGATCAGCGCATAGGCGTTGCCGTGGATCAGTCCGGCGAGGAGGGTGTCGATCATGCGGTTGGTACGAACTTCCCGTTCTGGAGCACGAGCTCGCGGGGCGCCGCGCCATCGGGACGGCGGGACTGCTGATCGAAGGCGAACTGGCCCAGCCCGATTCCGTTGAACTCGGATTCCTTCAGGCCCTTCAGGACACCCTCCCTCGTCGCACCGCCGTGGTTCGCGGCATCGGTGAGCACCTTGAGTGCGTCATAGGCGTAGACATTGAAGTCGCCCGGGTCGACCCCGAACTTCGCCCGGAACTTGCCGACGAAGTCCTGGATACGGGGATCGGCATCCGCCGCGCTGAAGATCCCGTTCACGATGTCGCCCTCCGCCGCGGAGCCCGCCAGCTCGATGAACTGTGGCGTGTTCTGGCCCCCGAAGAACTGCTTGTCGAACCCGACATCCCGGAGTTGCTTGACCACCAGGGCGCCATCGGGGCCGTAGCCGAGGTGCACGAAGGCCTCCGGCGCCGCGTCACGACCCTTGATCAGGATCGGTTTGACGTCGGTGGAGTCCGGGAGGATCGGCGACGAGTAGACGATCTCGACGCCCTTCTCCGCCGCGAACTGCGAGAAGTACTTGAATGCCTGCTTGCCCCAGTCGGTTTCGAGGTAGACCACGGAGACCTTCTTCGCCTTGCGGGAAACCCACTCGGCATTGCGCTCCTGGAACACGTCGAGGGTGATCGACGGGCTCCACGAGTACTCACCCCCGTTGGTGAACTCGACCGCGGAGTTGGTGAATCCGTACTGCACCAGCTTGCCCCGGTTGTACACCGGAGAGGCGGCGATCGAAGCGGGCGAAGAGAAGTCCCCGAGCTCGGCGATCACGGACTGATCGTCGACGAACTTCGTCGCGATCGGCACGGTCTGCTTCGGATCGGACTGTGAGTCCTCCCATTTGAGCTCGACCTTGCGCCCGTCGATGCCGCCGTTCTGATTGATCTCCTCCAGCGCCAGGTCGAAGCCCTGCTGCCACAGTCGCCCGTACTCGGCCGACGGCCCGGTCTTCGGCCCCGACACACCGAAGTAGACGGTGCCTGCCGTGGCCGCCTCCGAGTCGCTGCACGCGGCGGTCAAGCCGAGCAGTGACACCGAGGCGACCATTCCCGCCACTAACCTGCGGGTGCGTCCGGGGACGGCTGGATGGGTACTCATTCTGCGAATTCCTCCGGATGTTCGTCCGTGCGGACGCGCCGCGACAGACAGAAAAGCCGCCACGCGTGACCTCGTTGTCACGGCGGCGAATGGAAAAGGACGGTGAACAAAGGGAACGGCGGCATTGCGAAATGCTCCGATCGCCGATGCCGGCCCTTAATTCGAAAAGGCGAGCATCGACGTCGATATCCGTCTCCTGGGATTCTCGACTGGTCTGCGCAACACAGCGGGAGCGCTCGACTCGATTACCGATCAGTTATTACACTGACCGGTTTCTACACTCCATCATGACAATCAACGTGTTCAGCTTTCGCGACAGTAGGGCGCTTGCCGTATCCGCATGGATACAGCCCGGTCCTCACCCGGGGCACCCCACCGCTCCGCGAGGGTTGCCGATCAGCAAGCCGGGGCTATCAGCTGATACTCATGACCGTTGGGAGAGAACGTATCCGGGGCCTCGCCGCGTGTCAACCATCCGGTTGGGGCCGCCACCCGCCTCGTCCCGCACCGGCCTTCCCGCACCCTCCAGGCGCTGCACATTTACCTTTTCGAAACAGTTCTCGATAATTCGGATCACCGTGAAAACAATGAGCCCGAAACGAATTCCGTAGTGTTCGCGACGTGAACGAATCCACACGGCCGCCGCTCAACCCCTTCGCGCCCGACGGCCGAGTACTCGTCATCGGCGCGAGCAGCGGGATAGGTCTCGCGGCCGCCGCGATGGCATACCGGGCCGGGGCCTCCGTCGTCGGCGTCGCCAGGGGCGAGGCGAACCTGAAACGGTCCTTCGCCGCGATCGGAGGATCGAGCGCCCCCCGGTTGCTACCGATCGCCGCGGACGTCCGCGATCCGGCCGGACTCGAATCGATCTTCGCCCGCGCAGGCACGGTCGATCACGTGCTGCTGACAGCGGGATTCGCCGCGACCGGTCCCACCAGGACCACCCCGTGGTCGGCACTGGAACCGGCGTACACCGACCGCCTCGCGACCGCCTACGCCGTCGCGCAACGCGCGGCGCCCGCCCTGACGCCAGGGGGCTCGCTCGTCGTCACCTCCGGCGGGTTCGCGGTCCGGCCCGCGGCCGACACGAGCGTCGTCGCCGCCGGACTGGCCGCGCTCGAGACGTTCGTCAGGGGGCTCGCGCTCGAGTTGGCGCCGAGAAATCGCGTCAACGCCATCCGGCCGGGGCGGATCGACACCCCGATGCTGCGCGGCGCGCTCGCCCGCAGCGCGGGCGGCCCGGTCGACGACGATTCGGTGTCGGCCGCGGGACGTTCCATCCCGCTCGGGCGGGTCGGCACGGCCGACGAGGCCGCGCACGCTGCACTCTTCCTGATGGCGAACGCGTACATCACCGGCGTCACGCTCGGCGTCGACGGCGGCCAGGGCCTGCGCTAGGCGCCGATGGCTCGCTTGCCGAGCTCGATGATCGACGCCCGGAGCGTGGCCTCGTCCACCGCGGGCTCGGTCCCGCCCGTCACCATCGTCAGCAGCTGCGGCACCGTGGACGGCCAGGCCGCGATCCCGATCAGCGTGAAGAGGGAGATCGCGGTGCGCGCGTCGGCCTCGCGGCCGAGCAGCTGCGCGAGGCTCTGCACCTTGTCCAGGTACACCTGGCTGCGCGCCTCGGCGCTCGGCAGGTCCTCCTTCCGGTAGTGCAGCGACTCCCACATCAGCAGCCGCAGCAGGTCCGGACGCGCGCGATGGAAGTCGAACACCGCGCCGATGTACTCGTCGAGGTCGGTCTGCTGGGTGAGCGGATGCGCCTGCCCGAGCTCGGTGAGCGCCTCCATGATCACCGCGTCGAACAGCTTTTCCTTGCTCCCAAAGTACCCGTAGATGCGCTCCTTGTTGACGCCGGCGCGCTCGGCGATCCGGTTGACCCGACCGCCCGCGATGCCGTTCTCCGCGAACTCAGAACGCGCAGCGTCCAGGAGTTTTCGTCGCGTCGATGATCCCTCGGCATGCTCATTCATGCGCGAATCCTATCCGCAACATTTCCGGGATCCCGGAACCCTTGTGCTCCAACCAACTGGTTGGTAGAAGTATGTCCTACCCACAACGGAAGGACCTTTCGATGACCAACGCCCTGCATATCAACGCCTCCGCGCGCGGCAAATCGAGCGACTCGCGCAGCATCGCCACGACGTTCCTGGACGCCCTGGCCGTCCAGGACCCGACACTCACCGTCGACACGCTCGACCTGTTCGAGGAGCGGCTGCCCGATTTCGGCACCGCCGCCGCGGGCGCGAAGCTCGCCGTGTTCACCGGCCAGGAACAGACGCTCGAACAGCGTCGGGCCTGGGAGCAGGCCAGGGAGGTCTTCGACCGCTTCGCGGCGGCGGACCTCTACGTCCTGAGCATCCCGATCTGGAACTCCGGGATCCCGTACATCCTCAAGCAGTGGATCGACCTCGTCACCCAGCCGGGGTGGGCATTCGAGTTCGATCCCGCGCAGGGGTACTCCGGGCTGCTCGCGGGCAAGCGCGCCGTCACCGTCTACACCAGCGGCGTCCACAGCCCCGGCGTCCCCCTGGAGTTCGGAGCCGATTTCGCGACCCCGTTCGTCGAGGACTGGCTGCGTTTCGTCGGCATCGACTCGGTCTCCGAGATCCGGTACGCCCCGACGGTCCTGACGCCCGATCCCTCGGCCGGCCTGGCCGTCGCCAAGGAGCGGGCACGTGAGCTCGCAGCCACCTTCTGATCTCGCGGCGGCGACCGCTGTCGCGGCGGCGGAGCCGCGCTGGGCACCGACGGGACGAACGATCGGCCTGATCTGTCTTGCCGGCGTCCTCGTCGTCGGGCAGCTGTACGTCGTCCTCCCACTCCTCGACGACCTGGCGCGGGAGTGGGGCGCGACGCGCTCGGCCGTGACGTGGACGACGACGTGCTTCGGGCTCGCGTACGCGCTGGGATTTCTCGTCACGGGTCCGCTCTCGGACCGTTGGGGCAGGCGCCCGGTCATCGTCGGCGGGCTGCTGGCGACCTCGGTGACGACCCTGTTCGTGGCCCTCGCCCCGAGTCTCGAGCTCGGGCTCGCGGCCCGGATCGCACAGGGCGCGACCGCGTCGCTGTTCGCCCCCGCCGCGTTCGCCTACCTCGCCGAGCACATCGAGCCGCGACGCCGGGTGCTCGCGCTCACCTGCCTGACCAGCTCCTTCCTCGCGGCAGGCGTGATCGCGCAGGTGGCCTCGCAGGCGGTCGCGGCCGCATGGGGCCCGAGCGCGATATTCCTGCTGAGCAGCGTGGGATTCGTGCTGGTCGGCGCGGCGGCGTGGTTCGTTCTCCAGCCGCGGGCGCCCGCCGCGGCCCCACGGGCGAACGAGCCGCGCGGCCTGCGCGGCTCGTTCGGCCCGTTCGTCGCCCTGCTGCGAAACCCCTTGTTGGCCTTGCTGTTCGCCAGCTGCGTCAGCGTGCTCGGCGTGTTCGTCGGCCTCTACACCGGGATCCAGCTCAGCCCCCCGGACGGTATCGGCGAGGGCGCGATGCTGGCTCTTCGGGCCAGCGCCCTGCCCGCGATGATCGCGGTCCCGCTGCTGGCAGGCCGGCTGGCGGGGGTGGCTCCGACGACCCGGGTCGTATCGGCTCTGCTCGCCGCGGCGATCACCGCCGCGGCCACGATCGTGCCGCTCGGGGGCGTGTGGGTCGCGCTGTGCCTGTTGTTCTTCGTGGCGGCGATCGCGGTCGCCGCACCCGCGCTGGTGCAGGCCATCGCGGAGCGGGCAGGCACCGCACGCGGCGCGGCCACCTCGCTGTACACCTTCACCCTGTTCCTCGGCGCGAGCGCCGGACCTCAGTTGGCCAATCTGCTGGCCGGGGTCGGCTACGGGGCTGTGGCGGGCGCGATGGCCGCGGTGGCCCTCGCGGGCGCAGGCCTGGCCTATGTGTCGACGAGGGTCGGCTGAGAACGAGCCGCAACGCCCAGAGCCCCTGTCCCCTTGCGGGACAGGGGCTCTGGTGTGAGCGCCGAGGTCATTCCCTGGTGGTGAACTCCTCGAAGCCGGGAACCGGGATCTTCAGCTGCGCATGGATGTCGCCGCCGAGCCCGAACTGACCGATCGCACCGCCGTAGTTCTGCTGGTAGCTCTGCCAGAGCACCACGACACTGACGATGCGATTGGCCCCAGGGCTGTCCGGGGCCGGGAACGCGTTCGGCAGCGACGCCCGGTACGTCGCGCGACCAACTGGATCTGTGACGAACACGTTCGGCACCCCCAGCGGCCCGGGTCGTGTCGGGGCGGCCGGGTCCAGGTCCCGCTGGCGCAGGGACATCACGGTGTACAGCGACTCCGGGATCAGGCCCGAGAACTCGAAGGCGAACTCGCCGTGCCTGCCGTCCGCGCTGACGCCGACCCGCACGGTGCCCCGCGCCCGTAGCCAGTCCCCGAGGGTCACCGGTTCGGTCAGGCGCCTACCGTCCTCGTGCCGCAGATCCGGGATCGGGGTCTCGTGGAAGGCATAGCTGGGCCGTTGGACCTGCGCGGCCCCAGGAACCTGGTCGGGGGCGAACACGATCGGATAGTTGTTGGCGGGCAACGGGAGCGGCAGGGTGTGCAGCACCGTCGCCCCGTCATCCGCCGACAGCTCCGTCCCGAGTTCGCGCACGATCGTGTACGGCTCCACACCCCCGAATGCGGGAACCGGGGTGCCCGCATCGACGATCGCGCTCCCCCACTCCCGCGTGACGGCCCCATCGCCCGCATTCCTGGCGATCCACCCGACCACGACGAAATTCCCATCCCGGTCGACCGCCTCGCTCGGCGGATAGAGCGGGCCCTGCGTGGTGGGGGTGAGTTCGTAGATCCTTGATTCTGCCGAAACCTGTTCTGTCATCGAAGACCTCGCTGTCCGGTGCTGGTGGTGGTGGGCAGCGGGCCGGCTCCGGCGAGGCCGGTGGTCCCGCCGCCGAGGATCCGCCACCGATCCCGCGCCGCACGCGCCAGGAGCACCGGATCGTCGCCGCGCAGCCCCGGGTGCCCGACCGCCTCGAGGAAGGCGAGGTCGCTGTCGTGGTCGCCGTACCCGTAGCTGTTCCCGGTATCGACCCCTAGCTCCACCAAGACCGAGGTGACCACCTCCGCCTTGGCCTGCCCGATCATCGGCCGCTCGACCTCGCCGGTCAGCACCCCCTGGCCGTCGATGACCGGGCGGCTCGCCACGATCCGGTCGGCACCGACGGCCTCCCCGATCGGCCCCAGTACAGGTGCGAACGAGCCGGACAGCAGCACGATCGCGGCACCGGCATCGCGATGGTCCCGCAGCGCGCCGAGGGTCTCCGCGTAGTACGGGGCGGCGGTGGACTCGAACTCCCGATACCACCGGCGACCCGATTCCTCCAGCTCGACGAGTGGCACCCCCCGAAACGTGCGGTAATAGCTCCGGTTCACCTCCTCCCGCGGCGCGCCCCCTGCCGCCTGCCGCCGCAATGCGTCGCGCAGTCGCGAGTACTCGCTACCGTCATCGCCCCGCTCCCACAACCAGTGCTCGAGGAAGGCGAACATGCTCTTGACGGTGATCAGTGTCTCGTCGACATCGAAGAAGGCGACCTGAGCGGGGCCCCGCTCGATGCCCGTCATGCGGTGGCCCCGAGGAAGGCCTCGATCGCCTTCGCCGCCTTGCGTCGCTCGATCTGACTGATCGTCGAGTTCTCCAGCGCGGCAAACGAGATCGTCGCGGTCGCGACGCTGCGGCCGAACTGGGTCACCTCGATGTCGATCGTGAACTGCAGCTTGGCCGGATCCTGGATCGAGACGGCTCCGAACCGGGCGCGCAGCGATGCGGGCAACGGGAACAGGAAGGTCTTGAACGACAGGTTGATCGAGTTCCAGACGACGTAGTAGTGCCGTTCGGGCGAGCGGTTGCCGTACTCGAGCTCGAAGGCCCCGAGGAACAGCTGCCGCGCCGCCTCGACGATCACCAGCCCCTGGACGTGCTCGCCGGTCTGGTGATCGATGAGCAGCTCGTTGTCCCCGTCGATCCGGAGGTCGGAGGTGAAGCTCCCGTCCTCGGCGCGCGCCAGGTTGGCGATGAGGACGTTGGTCTCCTGATACTTGTGCACGTGATGGCGCGGCGCCGGGGCGGCGATGTCGCCGAGCAGGCGAACCTCCGCGTCCGGGGCATGGATCGATGCGACGTGTTCGACGTATTCCTTGTCGTGCCGCTTGATCCCCTGCCCGAGCCTGATGGTCAGGTCGGTGCGCACGTTCCGGAACGCGCCGCCGCGCAGTGCGGCGACGAGACCCGAGACGGTGTGGACGCGTGTGCCATCGGCGAAGCCACGGAATCGGTCGGCGACGACGACCAGATCCGTGAGCGGGATCTCGGCTACGACATCGGCGGCCGGGAGCTGCGACGGAAGGGCTGCCGGGGCGAGCTGAACTGCGGACATGGGTATCCCCTTCGAGGACTGAATTGAGCGCTTATGGCGTCGGATGACCGCCATCCGGTCGTCACCCGGAGCACCCCGCCGCACTGGAGGGTTGCCGATCAGCGAGCCGGGGCTTGACGCTGATACTCATGACCGTGGACAGAAAATTAGGTCCACCCGAATCGCGCGTCAACCCAACCAACCGATTGGTTGCTGTGAGGTGGGGCTCAAGATTGCGATCGGGTAAGGGCGTCACACACCGGACACACCCGGACACTCCGCTACTCGACCGGGCCCGCCCTGGCCGCCGCGACGGCGTCACCGCCTCCGACGGCCGGTAGCGGCAACCGGGCCCCGACGGTCACCACCACGTCCCAGTCCTCGATCCGGCAGTCACGCACCGTCCCACGCATCCGCCCGGCGATCGTGGTCGCCGCGGCACAGGCCGCTTCGCTGCCGCGCTCCAGGGCGGCAGCGGCCGCGAGCGCAGCCAGGTCCGCGGCCGACTGGGCCCGGTGCCGCGCCGACACCGCCGAGCCGAGGTGGATCACCAGGGCCGCCACCGCGATCAGCGCCAGCATCGCCCAGCAGGCCAGGACGGTGGCCGCTCCCCGCTCGTCCCTCACCCGCCTGCCCCCCTCGGCCACGAATCCGACGGTGATCCGGCGGAACCCGAGTCCTCCATTGCGGCAACCGCTTCCGCGGAGACGTCGAGCGCAGGCAGCAGTGGCACCGCGACCCCGACGACCGCCGTGGCGAATCCGTCGACCTCCCGCACCGTGATCCGCGCGCCCGGCGGGGCAACCCGCTGCGCCGCGGGGATCGCCTCCGCCCGATCGCCCCGCGCGACGAGCCGGGCCGCCTCCCGCGCGGCGTCCACGCAGCGAACGTGCGCGGACACCGCGAGAAAGGAACCCAGGCACAGCACCACGACCACCGTGATCGAGGCGATCGCGATCGCGGCCTCCACCGTCACCGCACCGACATCGTTCAGACCGCGGTGTTCAGCGCCTTGTCGATGATCCCGGTAAGCGCCGTCACGATGGAGTCGCCCGTCACCACCGAATACAGCACCGCCCCGAATGCCGCCGCGGCAATGGTGCCGATCGCATACTCCGCGGTCGACATGCCCTCCTCGGCGGCCGCGGCGAGCAGCAATCGGGTACGCAGCACACCAATCCCCTTGGTTACCATGATGTTCCCCCCTCTCGATCACCGTCGCGGTATCTCCGCGACGGGTTCTCTCGGTCCTTCGGCTGCGCGGACTCACAGCACACCCCCGCTCAGCACCCGGGTGGCCAGACCGACCACAACCGGGACGATTCCGAGGCAGAGGAAGGCGGGCAGGAAGCACAGCCCGAGCGGGCCGCTGATCAGCACACCCGCCCGCTCGGCCGCGGCCACCGCCCTGTCCTCGAGCGCGAGCCTGCGCTGCGCCGCCAACTCGGACACCGCACCCGCGAAGGCCGCGCCGGACCGCGAGGAGCGACGAGCCATCCGCGCGAGCCCCTCGGTTTCCGAGTGCGCCGCCGCACGCTCCCAGGCGATCTCGGGCTCCGCACCGAGGGCCAGCAGGTTTGCGGCCGAGTCGAGCGCGCTGCCCAACGGCTCCGGAGCGGACATCGCAACCGCCTCCGCCGCAACGGCGACGGGCATCCCCGACTGCAGGCACGCCGCCAAGAGGTCGAATCCGGCGGCGATCGCCATGGGATCGCCGGCCTCGCGTCGCACTGCGCGCTCCGCCCGCCCCGAGGGCGACGCCACCGGCCCCCGCAGCCGCGTCGCCGCCGAGCCCGCACCGGGAGCGGCGAGCGCGGCGGCCGCGAACAGCACCGCCACCGCGGCGCTCATCGGGTCACCCGCCCGGTGATGCGGTCCGTCCAGAGCAGGCCGGCGCAGACGAACAACGTGCCGAGCATCAGCAGCATCCCACCGAGACCGCCGGACAGCAGCACCCGCAGCGGGCTCGCACCCATCAACTGGCCCAGCGCGATCCCCAGCAACGGCAGGCAGGCGAGCACCGCTGCCGTGGCCCTTGCCCCCGACAGTCCCGCCTCCACTCGGCCCCGGAACCTGATGCGCCCCACCAGGTCCGCGCGGACAGCATCGAGCAGGTCCGCCAGGGCGACGCCGTACCGGTCGGCCACCCGCCATGCCGCCGACACCCGCGCCAAATCGCCGTCGATCGCGCTCCCGGTGCCCTCCAACCCGTCGGCGACGCTGCCCCCGAGCCGAGCGCGAGCCGCGGCGGCCAGGAACGCATCAGCAGCCGCACCACTCGATTCCCGCGCCGCGGTGGTGCAGGCGTTCGCCGGATGGGCCCCCACCCGCAGCTCCCCCGTCGCCGCCTCCAGGCAGCCGAGCAGCCCGCGCAGTTCCGAGTTCCGCGTGCCCTCACGGCGACGGCGTGCGCGCCGATACGCGGTCGTCAGCGTGAGCGCGGCGCCCGCACACCCCACCGTCGGCGCGCAGATCATTACGGCGGCAATCGATCCGAGCACCGCGGCCGCCCACAACCGGGCATGTCCCCGCGGCCCGGCGCTGCGGCGCGGTGGGCTCAGTCTCGTCATGGTCCTGGTGGTGGGCGCGACCCCCAGCGCGAGCGCGGCGACCGTCAGCCCCGCGATCACCACGAGCCCACCCCGACGCCGCGGCGCTCGAGCAGATCCGCGAGGCGGTCCGCTCCTGGACACCGCCCGGCGGCCGGGGTCCATGCCGGCAGCACGCTGACCTGCCCGCTCTCGTCCCGATCCAGCACGCCGATCTGAGCGAGCCTGCGCCTGCCGTCCGCCGCACGGTGTACGTGCAGCACCACCTGCACCGCCGCCGCGAGCTGGCTGTGCAGGGCGGCGCGGTCCAGGCCGCCGAGCGCCGCCAATGCCTCGAGCCGGGCGGGCACCTCCTCCGGCGAGTTCGCGTGCACGGTCCCCGCCCCGCCGTCGTGACCGGTGTTCAACGCGGTGAGCAGGTCCACCACCTCGCCGCCGCGTACCTCTCCGACCACGATGCGATCCGGCCGCATCCGGAGCGCCTGCCGCACCAGTTGGCGGACCGTCACCTCGCCGACGCCCTCGACGTTCGGGGCGCGGGCGACCAGCCGCACCACGTGGGGGTGGGTCGGTGCCAGCTCGGCCGCGTCCTCCACACAGACGATCCGCTCACGTCGGTCGACCTGCGCCAACAACGCCGCGAGCAGGGTGGTCTTCCCCGCGCCCGTGCCGCCGACGACCAGGAACGCCAACCGGGCGGCGACGATCCGCATCAGCAGTTCACGGGCATCGGCTGGGACCGTGCCGCCCGAGCAGAGCGCGTCGAGACCCTGCGTCGCCGGGCGCAGCACCCGCAGCGAGACGCAGGTCCCGCCGTATGCGAGCGGGGCGAGCACCGCGTGCAACCGAACCCCGAACCCGGCCCCCGCCGCCGCCGGGAGGCGGCCGTCCACCCAGGGCTGGGCATCGTCGAGTCGCCTGCCCGCCGCCAGCGCGAGACGCTGCGCCAGCCGCCGCACCGCGGCCTCGTCGGCGAACCGGACCGAAGCGAGCTCGAGACCGGAGCCCCGGTCCACCCAGACCTGGTCCGGCGCGGTGACCAGGACGTCGGAGACATCCGGCTGCGCGAGAAGCGGTTCCAGCGCTCCGGCGCCGGTGAGTTCGGTCTCCAACACCTGCAGCGCGTCGAGCAGATCCGTGTCCCCGAGCACCCCGGAGACCTCCGCCCGGATCGCGGCGGCGACCATCGCCGGGCTGGGCTGGGCCGACGTCCGCGACAATCGCTCCCTGACCCGGTCAAGGAGTTCGGGCGAGACCAGGGAGCTCATGCGGCCCGCCCCCCGGCACCCGTCCCGAGCACCTCGAGGACCGCCCGCGCGCCCACGGCCAACGGCGATCGCCTGCGCAGCCGCAGGCCGCCGCGCTCGAGCGCGGCCGACAGCCGTGGCTGCGGCCGCATCACGGCGAGCACCGGGAGCCCGAGGAGATCGCCGACGTCCGCACCGCGCAGCCCACCGGGTGCCGGACCGCGCACCACCACGCCCACGTTCGGATTCCTGGTGCGAGCCGCGGCCACCACGGATTCGGCGGCCGCCGCCGACCGCACCTGGGCAGGCACGACGACCGCCACCAGATCGGCCAGATCGAACACCGCGGCGGCCAGGTCGCCGAGGCCCCGTCCGACATCACACACCACGAGATCACCAGCACTGCAGCCCGATTCGACCATCGCCCGCATCGCCGCCGCGGACGGCCGTCCGGCATCGCCGCGCCCGCAGGACAGCACGGCCACCCCGGCGCCCGCGCCGGGCAGGGCGTCGTGCAGTGCGGCCGCCGAGACCCGCCCGCCCTCGACGACCACCGCCGGCCAGCGCAGCCCCGGGCGGTCCTCGAGCCCGAGCAGCAGGTCGAGGCCGCCGCCCTGCGGATCGGCATCCACCAGCAACGCGCGACTCCCGGCCCGCCGGGTGGGGCCGGTCAGCGCGATCGCCGCGGCCAGCGTGGACGCGCCGGCACCGCCACAGCCGCCGACCACGGCGATCACCGAGCCACCCGCCACCGTGCGGTCGCGCCGCTGCGACAGCGATCCGACCAGGGCGGGTTCATCGGCGGGCAGGGCGAGGACGGACTCCGCTCCCACCGCGGCGGCGGCCTGCCACTCGGCGAGGCCCGGCGGGCCCGAGCAGACCACATGGACGGCCGACCTGCGCGGCAGCCCGTCGGCGGCGCAGGCTCGGGCGGCGGCCGGATCCAGCACGATCGACGCCGCGCCGTCCCACACCTGCCGGGGAACGGGGAGTGCCCGTTCGTCCAGGGCGCGGTCGGCCGCGGCCGCGGCACGGCGCACGCTCAGGGACAGACCGTCCTCGGCGAGCACCGCGAGGACCGGCCGGACATTCGGCGGATGCGGGGCACCCGTTGCATGTGGGGGTTCCATGCCGACGAGCCTGCGCGACCGGATGGGACCGCGGGCCGGAGATCTCGCCGAATGTGGACGAAATCGGGCCTGGGGATGGATTCCGGTACCCGCGAACCACTCCGGCGTCGACGACCGCGCGGAACGACCGCGTCAACGCGGGAGAGGACGAGGCCATAACGGCCAGAAAATGGAGGAAGACCCCCGCCAGGGGGGGAGGAGGCGGGGGTCTTCAGAGTTCAGCCCCGGGGGGTCGGGCTGAACACACCCAGATCAAGTCCAGGTGTTTTTGATACTACACCCGCCGCGATCCGAGTTTGCAAATTCGAATTTCCTGTCGGAGATCCGAAGGTGAACACTGAGAATCGCGCTCGGATCCACGATTCACCCGGGGGCTCTATCCTGGATTCCGTGACCGCAGAGGCGAACAGACAGCCCGGGAACGGCCGGGTCGCGGCGTTCTTCGACCTGGACAAGACGATCATCGCGAAGTCGAGCACGCTCGCGTTCAGCAAGCCCTTTTTCGACCAGGGCCTGATCAATCGGCGCTCCGTGCTCAAGAGCAGTTACGCCCAGTTCCTCTTCCTGCTCGCGGGTGCCGACCACGACCAGATGGAGCGAATGCGCACCCACCTGACCAATATGTGCGCGGGCTGGGACGTGGAGCAGGTGCGCGCGGTGGTCGCCGAGACGCTGCACGACATCGTCGACCCGCTCGTGTTCGCCGAGGCGGCCGACCTGATCGCCGACCACAAGCTGCGCGGCCACGACGTCATCGTGGTGTCGGCATCGGGCGAGGAGGTGGTGACCCCGATCGCGGACGCCCTCGGGGCCGACCACGCCGCCGCGACCCGGATGGAGGTCAAGGACGGGCGCTTCACCGGCGAGGTCGACTTCTACTGCTACGGCGAGGGCAAGGTCGACGCGATCCGCGAACTGGCGCGACGGGAGAACTATGATCTCGATCGGAGTTTCGCCTACTCGGATTCGGTGACCGACCTACCGATGCTCGCCGCGGTCGGTCACCCCACCGCCGTCAACCCGGACCGCGCCCTTCGGAAGGAAGCCGCCGGAAACGGTTGGCCCATACTGACTTTCTCCAATCCGGTCTCCCTGCGGGCCCGCCTGCAGCCGCCGTCGAGGTCCACCGTCGCGACGACCGCAGCGGTTGGCTTCGGGGCGTTGGCGGCGGGCGCGCTGACGTACGGAATGCTGCGCCGTCGGCGCTGACGGGACCCGAAGACTGGGATCAATCCAGGTGTGCGAACCCCTTGAAGCGAGTGCGGTCACAGGGTACAAAGGAGTTACGGATGAACGGCAGGCCAAGGTCGACCCGGAAGAGAAGGATCGGTCTCCCGGCCGCGAAGTCCCAGCACGGACACCAGGCACCCACGCGGAGCCGCAAGCCACTATAAGGGCAGCAGCGTTGTGGGCCTGCGTGACTCGGACATTCGGCAGCGAGGACCTTGCACGAGTTGCAGAGGCGAACTGACGATGCTCGAGCCTACGCCGAGGCCGGACACACAACCCACCAAGCACGCTTGGTAACCCGGCGATCCGTGCTAGCGGGCGGCGAAGTCGACATGAGTCGGCAGCGCCGCTCGCATTGTGTCCGGGGCCGTTGAAGCAACCGAGCCCAGTGCCGTTGCCTCCCAGACGAAGTCCGCCCCCGATCGGATCAGCCCGCGGCCGCCGCGTCCGCGATCGACATGGCCTCCCTCGCGCCGGCCTCCATCGCGCCGCAACACAGGATCACCCAGCTGCCGACACCCTCGGGGGTGCCCGACGCGAAGCCCGTGACACCGTCGCGGTACGCCTGCTGACGCCGCAGCCAACTCACCTCGGGCACACCCAGATTGTGGGGATCCAGCCCGGTCGACGCCGCCACCAGTCGGGACGCGGCCCGCGCGACGACCCCGTCGGCGGCGCCGAACGGGGACAGTGACAACAACTCCCCGTGCACCACGGCCGCCAGGACAGGAGCGGGCGCCTTCGTTCCGCCCGTCACCAACTGCGCGAGACCGTCGAGCCGCTCGGCGACCCCTTGGTCCGTCCGCGGTCGGCCGAGCGTGGACTCGTCGGCGACCAGGTCCGCCGCCGCGAGCAGGTGCAGCCTGGCCAACGCCTGGAGCGGCGCCCGCTGCCAGGTCGGCACCATGATGGTGAGCGCGTCGCCGTCGATGGCCTGGGCCACCCGCAGCGCGCCCGCCAGGATCGGGTCACCCTCCTCGCCCTCGGCGGGCAGTTCGGTGCTGCCACCGTCGATGGACGCGGATGCCCGCGCGGCGCGGATCGCCGCCTCGGCCGCGGTCGTCGGCCAACCACGGCGATTGGTCTTGTGCCGGTGCACCTCGCCGAGCGCATCGCGCGCCCGGTCGGCGGCCTCACGCACGCCGGGCAGGTCCACCAGGGGCTGCAGGGGGTCGTTCACGCTGCTCAACGCTACCCGGCGGTGACATCGGTCCCGCGGGCGAGGAGCCCGGGCGGCGCGGCTATCGGTCCTCCGCGCCTGCGGGGCCTGCCTCCCCGATGGTGACGCGACCGTCCTCGTGCACCACGAGACCCGGGTTGTGCGCGATCTCCCAGCGGTAGCCGTCCGGATCGGCGAAGTACCCGCTGTACCCGCCCCAGGCCCGCCGGGCACCCGCAACCAGGACCGTTCCCCCTGCTCGCGCCGCGGTCGCGAGGACCTCGTCCACCTCCCCCTCGCTGCCGACGTTGTGACCGAGGGTGATGGGGGCCCGGCCCTGCTCGCCCGCAACGGGCGCCGTCGGCCCCGCCTCCCGCACCATCTCGTCGACCGACCACAGCGAGAGCACCATGCCGGACCCGATCTGCAGGAACAGCACCTCGCCCTGGACGTACAGCGTCGGCGTCCACCCCAGTCCGCCGACGTAGAACGCGTGCGATCGAGCCGGGTCGTCGACGCCGAGGGTGAGCACGCTCAGATGCTGGTCCACCCCTCCACTGAACCACCGTGCACGCGGATGGGCCAGACCGTTCGGTTTCAGGAACCCCGCACGAGATCGCGGCCGGGGATCGCCTCGAGCAACCTCCGGGTGTATTCGTGCTGCGGGTTGTCGAACACCTCCACCGTCGTGGCGGCCTCGACCACCTGACCCCGGCTCATCACCACCACGTCGTCGGCGATCTGCCGCACCACCGCCAGATCGTGTGAGATGAACAGGTACGACAGGCCGAGCTGGGCCTGCAGATCACCCAGCAGGTTCAGGATCTGCGCCTGCACGAGCACGTCCAGCGCCGAGACCGCCTCGTCGCAGACGAGCACCTCGGGCCTCAGTGCCAGCGCCCGCGCGATCGCCACCCGTTGCCGCTGGCCGCCGGAGAGTTCATTGGGGTACCGGCGCAGCACCGAGCTCGGCAGCGACACCCGGTCCAGCAGGTCGCGCACGATCAGCTCGCGCTCGCCCCTGTCCCCCACCCGGTGGGTACGCAGCGGCTCCTCGACGGTGCGGTAGATCGAGTACATCGGGTCCAGCGAACCGTACGGATTCTGGAAGATCGGCTGTACCTGGCGCCGGAAGGCGAAGGTGGCCTTCGCATCGAACTCCGCCAGGTCGCGTCCCTCGAACGCGACGGTCCCCGAGGTCGGCTTCATCAGACCCAGAACCATTTGCGCCACAGTCGATTTACCCGACCCGGACTCACCGACGATCGCCGTCGTGGTGCCGCGCTCGAGGCGGAAGGACACGGAGTCGACCGCCGTGAATCCGGTGCGCCGCCACGGCGCACCGCCCCTGACCCTGAACTCTTTGACAAGATTCGAGGCCACCACGACGTCGTCGCCTGCCGCCCGGGGCCCACCGTCCGCCGCCGCGGCGTGTTCGGCCACCTCCACCGCGCGCGCCCGAATCCGCGCGCGGGCCCGGACGGACTCGAGCTGCTGTGAGGCCAGGGACGGCGCGGCGGACACCAGTTTCCTGGTGTACGGGTGCCGCGGATCGCCGAGGATCTGCCGGGCCGGTCCGGATTCGACGACCCGCCCGCGGTACATCACCACCAGATGCTCGGCCCGTTCCGCCGCAAGGCCCAGGTCGTGCGTGATCAGCAGCACGGCCGTGCCGAGTTCGCCGGTGAGTCCGGCGAGATGGTCGAGGATCTGCCGCTGCACCGTCACGTCCAGGGCGGAGGTCGGCTCGTCCGCGATGAGCAGCTTCGGCCTGCAGGACAGTCCGATGGCGATGAGCGCCCGCTGGCACATTCCCCCCGAGAACTCGTGCGGATACTGATCGACCCGATGCCCCGCGTCCGGCAGGCCGGCCTCCTCGAGCAGCTCGGCGGCCCGCGCCCTTGCCGCCTTCCCCTTCGCGATCCCGTTGGCCGCCAAGGTTTCCGCGATCTGAAAGCCTATCGTCCACACGGGATTCAGGTTCGACATCGGATCCTGGGGAACCAGCCCGATGCCGCGACCACGGACCGCCACCATGTCCGCCTTCGGCGCCCCGACCAGGTCCCGGCCGTCGAAGCGGATCTGCCCCGAGGTGACCGTTCCTGTGCCCGGCAGCAGATCGATGATGGCGTGGGCCACGGTCGACTTGCCCGAGCCCGACTCCCCCACGATCGCCACCGTCTGCCCCGGGTAGGCGGTCAGGCTCACCCCGCGCACCGCGGGTACCGCGCGACCACCGGAGCGGAAATCGACGCTGAGGTCCCGGAGCTCGAGCAGCGGAGCCGGCTCGTGGTCTCTCATTGCTTCCTCGCTTTGGGATCGAGCGCATCACGCAGGGCGTCGCCGAGCATGATGAAGCCGAGAACCGTGACCCCAAGGGCCGCCGCGGGGTAGAAGATGATCCCCGAACCGGACCTCAGTCTGCTCTGACCGGTGCTGATGTCCCCTCCCCACGACACCACGCTCGGCGGCAGCCCGATGCCCAGGTAGGACAGCGTCGCCTCGGTGACGATGAAGACGCCGAGCCAGATCGTGGTCACCACGATCACCGGACCGATCGCGTTGGGGAGCACGTGCCGCACAAGGGTGCGGAATCGGGAGACGCCCAGCGCCGTCGCCGCGAGCACAAAGTCGTTGCCGCGCACCGAGATGACCGAGCCCCTCGCGATTCTGGCCACGTGCGGCCAGGCAAACAGGGCCAGGATCAACATCACCGTCCAGATGCTCCGGTTCCGGAACAGCTGCATCATCACGATCGCCGCGAGGATGAGCGGGATGCCGAAGAACACATCGGTGATCCGGGAGACGATCGCATCGAGCCGGCCGCCGTAGAAGCCCGCGAGGGCACCGACGGTGCCGCCGATGAGCAGGAAGATCGCGGTCGCTCCGACGCCGGTGAGCACCGAGGCCCGCGCGCCGTACACGGTGCGGGTGAAGATATCGCAGCCCTGCAGGTCGAATCCGAACGGATGCCCGGCCCCCGGCCCCCGCATGCTGTTCTCCCCCAGACACGTTCGCGGGTCCTGATCTGTGAACAGTCCGGGCACCGCCACCACCACGAGGACGAAGAGGATCAGCAGGGCCGAGACGAGGAACATCGGGTTGCGCCGCAGGCCGCGCCAGGCATCGCGCCACATGCTGGTCGGCTGCGAGGCCTCGTCGAGCTGATCGGCGCCGAGCACCTCCACCTCGTCCGGTCCGGCGACGAAGTAGTTCTGCCCGGCGCGCGCTTCGGGGGATGCGCGATCGGGTGCCGCAGGGAGGTCGGGATCAGGCATAACGAATCCTCGGGTCCAGCGCGGCGTACAGCAGGTCCACCAGCAGGTTTGCCACCAGGAACACGACAACCAGCACCGTCACGAAGGACACCACGGTGGGGGCCTCGCCGCGGATCACGGCCTGGTAGATCGTGCCGCCGACGCCGTTGATGTTGAAGATGCCCTCCGTGACGATCGCGCCCGCCATCAGCGCTCCGAGGTCGGCGCCGAGGAAGGTGACCACCGGGATCAGCGAGTTGCGCAGGATGTGTACCACCACGACGCGGCGACGACTCAAGCCCTTCGCCGTGGCGGTACGGACGTGATCGGCGTCCTTGTTCTCCGCCACGGACGTCCTGGTCAGCCGCAGCACGTAGGCGAAGGAGACGAGGCCCAGCACGATGGCGGGCACCAGAAGTCTCGAGAAGCCGGCATCGGCACCGACGGTGACCGGGGCGATCCCCCACTTCACGCCGAGGAAGAACTGGGCCAGGAAGCCGATCACGAACACCGGCACCGCGATGATGAAGAGGCTGAGCACCAGCAGGGTCGCGTCGAACGCCTTGCCCTTGCGCAGTCCGGCGATGACGCCGAAGAAGATGCCGAACGCGGCCTCGATGACGATCGCCATGAACGCGAGCCTGATGGTGACGGGGAACGCCCTGGCCAGCACGTCCCGCACCGGCTGGCCGGAGAACGAGGTGCCGAAGTCGAGGGTGAAGATGCCCTTGAGATAGAGCAGGTACTGCACGATGAAGGGCCGGTCGAGGTGGTATCGCTCGCGTAGCTGGTCCGCCACCGCGGGGCTGAGCGGCTTGTCGCCCGCGAGCGCCTGGATGGGGTCGCCCGGGATCAGGAACACCATCGCGTAGATGAGCAGCGTCGCCCCGATGAACACGGGGATCATCTGCAGCAGTCTCCGACCGATGTACCACCCCACCAGGTCACTTCCTTCCGGCCGTGCGGCACGGCGTCAGGACTTCTTGATCGCCTCGTACATCGGCAGGCCGTTCCAGCTGATCTGCACGTCGCTCACCGCCTCGGAGTGCCCGGCCGCCGCGATGTAGTCCCACAGTGGGAGGACGGGCAGGTCACGGAGCAGGATCTCCTGTGCCTGCCCGGCGAGCGCGAACGACTCCTGCTGATCGGTCGCGGCCTCGGCCCTGCGGACCAGGTCGTCGAACGCCGGGTTCGAGTAGTCCTCGTCGTTCGAGCCGGCACCGGTGACGAACTGCGGCTCGAGGAACTCGAGGATCGACGGGTAGTCGCCCTGCCAGCCGGACCGGAAGGCGGACCCGATCGTCCGGTTCGTGATCTCGGTCCTGATCTGCTTGAACGTCGGATACGGCGCCCCGACCGCGTCGATGCCGAGCGTGTTCCTGATGCTGTTGGCCGCCGCGTCCACCCACGCCTGGTGGCCGCCGTCGGAGTTGTAGGCGATCTCGAACCGGCCACTCCACGGGGAGATGGCGTCGGCCTGCGCCCACAGCGCCTTCGCGGCCTCCGCGTCGTACTCGAGCGCCGAGACGCCGGGCAGGTTCGGGTTGTACCCGGGCAGCGAGCTCGCGGTGAAGTCTCGCGCAGGCGTGCGCAGGCCCTGGAATATCTGCCGGGTGATCTGCCCGCGGTCGATCGCCCGCGACAGCGCCTGCCTGCGCAGACCGCCCTCCGGCCCGGCGAAGTGCGGCAGGTCTCCCGGGATGCCGATCTGCGCGTTCTGTGCGGTCGGCGCCTCGAGGGCACGGTCACCGAGATCCGACCTGAAGGTGCTGAGCGCGCTCTCGGGCACGGTGTCGAGGACGTCCAGGTTGCCGGCCTGCAGGTCCGAGTAGGCGGTGTCGAGCGAGCTGTAGAAGACGAAGCTCATGCCGCCGTTGTTCGGGGTCCGGTTGCCGCGGTAATCGGGGTTCGGCACCAGGTCCAGCTTGACGTTGTGCTGCCACGCGTCGCCGTCCGCGAACCGGTACGGGCCGTTCCCGACCGGCCGCTCACCGAACGCCGCCATGTCTCGGAACGCCGCCTCCGGCAACGGGTAGAACGGAGTGAAGCCGAGCCGCAGCCGGAAGTCCACCGTCGGCTGCTTGAGGTCGACGGTGAAGGTGGTGTCGTCGACGATCTTGAGCCCCGACATCGTCTGCGCGGTGGGCGGGCCCGCCGCGACCTCGTCGTAGCCGATGATCGGCTCGAAGAAACTGGACAGCAGCTGGGCGTTCGTCGAGAGGGCGCCGTAGTTCCAGGCGTCCACGAACGACTTCGCGGTGACCGGTGTCCCGTCGGTGAACGTCCAGTCGGGTTCGATCTTGATCACGAACGACTTCGAATCCGAGGTCTCGATCGACTGGGCCACCTCGTGCTGGATGTTGCCCCGCGCGTCGTAGGACTCCAGTCCGGCGAAGAGACGGTCGACGATGCGTCCGCCGCCGTTCTCGTTCGTGTTCGTCGGGATCAGCGGGTTCTGGGGTTCGCTGCCGTTGGCCGTGACCATGTCGCTGCCACCGTCGGAGGTCGACGAGCAGGCGGACAGCACCAGCGCCCCGGACAACGCGAGCGCTGTCAGCGCGGTCAACCTGTGGAACTTCAAGAGTCGCCTCCTGTTCGTTCACACGAAGACGCCGCCGTCGCCCGCGCCGGGTGGGCGCGGCGCGCACGCGGCCGACCGTGATGCCGCGAAGAGTAATCACCGAGTGTCCTGGTGTCCGGCGTTTGTCTCGGTCGGGACCAAGTCGTCGGGCAATCGCAACACCCCGGATACCTGGTGGATCGATCCGTTCGTCGCCGACTTCGACCATCGGGCGCACACATGCGACCGATCGCCGCAGATCCGGGGGTTGCAACCGATTGCAACGATGCGCTCACCGTGACATGTGACTACCCTCACAAAGGCGCGAAAAGCGCCCAAGGATCACCGAAAGAGGGCACGGGCGACATGACCAGTAGCACCGCCGATACCAACGCAGCCGAGCACGCGACGAGCTATCCGCCGAGCGCGGATTTCGTCGCGACCGCGAATGCCGGGCCGGAGCTCCAGGCAGCGGCGGATGCCGACCGGCTGGGGTTCTGGGCCGACCAGGCTTCGCGTCTGCACTGGCACGAGCCGTGGAGCGAGGTCCTGGACTGGTCCGACGCCCCGGTCGCCAAGTGGTTCGTCGGCGGCAAACTCAACGTCGCGTACAACTGCGTCGACCGGCACGTCCTCGAAGGCCACGGCGACCAGGTCGCCATCCACTGGGAGGGCGAGCCGGGCGACAGCCGCGACGTCACCTACAACGACCTGCTCGCCGAGGTGAGCAGGGCCGCAAACGCTTTCACCGAGCTAGGCCTGGTGGCCGGCGACCGTGTCGCCATCTACATGCCGATGGTCCCCGAGGCGATCGTCTCGATGCTGGCCTGCGCCCGGCTCGGTCTGACCCATTCGGTGGTCTTCGCCGGTTTCTCCGCCTCCGCGCTGCGGTCGCGGATCGACGACGCCGAGGCCAAGCTCGTCATCACCACCGACGGCCAGTGGCGCCGCGGGCAGGCGGCCCCCCTCAAGACCGCCGTGGACACCGCGGTCGACGGAGCGGAATCCGTCCAGAACGTGCTGGTGGTCAAGCGCACCGACATCGATGTCGAGTGGACCGAGGGCCGCGACCTCTGGTGGCACGAGACGGTGGCCACGGCCTCCCCCGAGCACGAGGCACAGGCCTTCGACGCCGAGCACCCGCTCTTCATCCTCTACACCTCGGGCACCACGGGTAAGCCCAAGGGCATCATCCACACCTCCGGCGGCTACCTCACCCAGGCGTCGTACACCCACCACAACGTCTTCGACCACAAGGCGGGCAAGGACGTCTACTGGTGCACCGCCGACATCGGCTGGGTGACCGGGCACAGCTACATCGTCTACGGGCCGCTGTCGAACCGGACCACCCAGGTGGTCTACGAGGGCACCCCGAACTCACCGGACGAGCACCGTCACTTCAACATCATCGAAAAGTACGGCGTCAGTATCTATTACACGGCACCGACCCTGGTCCGCACCTTCATGAAGTGGGGCCGCGAGATCCCCGACGCGCACGACCTGTCCTCGCTGCGGCTGCTGGGCAGCGTCGGCGAACCGATCAACCCCGAGGCGTGGCGCTGGTTCCGCGACGTCATCGGGGGCGAGCGCTGCCCGATCGTCGACACCTGGTGGCAGACCGAGACCGGCGCGATCATGATCTCCCCGCTGCCCGGCATCACGGCCACCAAGCCGGGCTCCGCGATGGCGCCGCTGCCCGGAATCTCGGCGAAGATCGTCGACGACGACGCCAAGCCGCTCGGCGCGGGCGGCAACGGCTATCTGGTGCTCGACCAGCCGTGGCCGTCGATGCTGCGCGGCATCTGGGGCGACATGGAGCGCTTCAAGGACACCTACTGGTCCCGGTACGCCGTGGAGGGCTGGTACTTCGCCGGGGACGGCGCCCGCTACGACGACGACGGCGACCTCTGGGTGCTCGGCCGGGTGGACGACGTCATGAACGTCTCCGGCCACCGGATCTCCACCTCCGAGGTCGAGTCGGCGCTGGTCGGCCACCACAGCGTGGCCGAGGCCGCGGTGGTCGGCGCCGCCGACGAGACCACCGGCCAGGGCATCGTCGCCTTCGTGATCCTTCGTGAGGGCGCCGAGAACACGGGCGAGACGCTGATCGCCGAGCTCAAGGTCCAGGTGTCGACGGAGATCAGCCCGATCGCCCGGCCGCGCCAGATCACGATCGTCCCCGAGCTGCCGAAGACCAGGAGCGGCAAGATCATGCGCCGTCTGCTCCGCGACGTCGCCGAGGGCCGCGACCTGGGCGACACCTCGACGCTGGTCGATCCCAAGGTGTTCGACGCGATCCGGGGCCAGTAGCCCCTCGCCGCCTCAGCACCGCCCCGTGCGGCTCCTTGGGTTCACGCGGTCGTCGCAACGCTCTCGATCGGGAGGTTGCGACGACCGTGTCGTTATCGGAGGGTTCGGCGGATCTCAACGCACAACGCTCGGCTGGGATACCCCAGCCGAGCGTCTGCGTGATCTGCTGACCCGCTAGTTGGTTCGGACCTTCAGGCCGGGGTTGGCTTTGAGGATCGAGTTGATCGGCGTCCCAAACCCCTTGGATTTGTCGCCGCATTCCCCACTGCTGGCGCTCGTGATGCCCAGCGCTTTGGTGCCGGTCACGATGGCTCCACCGCTGTCGCCCGGTATCGTGCACGCGGTCGTGACGAAGCCGTTGGGCACGCGGACCATCGAGTTGATTATCCACTCGTTGACGCCGGTGATCTTGCCGCAAGTAAAGCCGGTGGTGTTGCCGGACTTGCACGCCGGCGCCCCGACCACGGGATCTGCGGTACCGGTGATCGGCAACGGGTCCCCGCCGTAGGTGTCAACGAGGTTGTTCTGGAAACGCTTGGCGACGCCGTCGTAGATCTTGATCACCGCGTAGTCACCACCATCGACCACTGCCTTATCGAATTCACCAATGAAGTCCTGCCCCATCGCCGCCTTAGTGGCGTTCCACCCGCCCACGTTCTCGCGGTGGAAGTCACAGTGTCCGGCGGAGATGTTCACGGTGTTGCCGTCACCGTCGGTGCCGTTGAAACCGAACGAGCAGTTGACGTTGCGGGTCTCGCCAGTGAAGTAATGCTGGCCACCCATAACGGCGTCGGCCGGCGGCTTGGGCGTAGTCGTGGTGGGCTTGGTCGTGGTGGGCTTGGTCGTGGTGGTGGCGTCGGCCTTGGCTACGCTGACCTGCGCGGTGGTGGTGGATCCAGTGACGCCATCACGGCCGGAGAAGGTGGCCTTGACGGTCACCTTGCCGGCGATCTCGGGCATCCACTCCGTGGTGGCGGTGCCGTCAGCGCCGACCGATACGCCGGAGGCGATCGGTTCGGGGTTGGCGCCGTTGACAACCTCCTCGAACAGGACGTCACCGCCCTCCGCTGCGGGGTTGACCTTCACGGTGAGGGTGCTGGCCTTGCCGACCTTCGCGCCGGTGACCGGGTTGAGGGTGGTGGTGCTCGGTTCGGCGGGCTTGGTCGGTTCGGTTGTGGTCGGCTCGGTCGGCTTAGTGGTGGTGGGTTCGGTCGGCTTGGTGGTGGTCGGCTTGGTGGGGTCGGACGAGCCGAGCGAGCCGAACCCCGGCAGGTCCGACGAGCCGCCCGGGCCCTTCGCCACACGCACGAAGCCCAGGAAGTCGGGCAGCTGCAGGCCCTGTCCCTCTGCGGTGTCCTTGACCTCCAGCGCGATGTCGTTGGCGGCGGGGTCGATCGCGGTGCCATTGATGAGAGCGGCCAACGGTGCCGGGAGCTGCAGGACCCAGCCGTTGACCTGGCCGAGCAGATCGTGCAGGGTCCGCTCGCTGCGCGACTGGTCCTTGACCTGATAACCGGCGGCCTCCACCGCCGTGCGGGCGGCGGCCTTGTCCGGCCCCTCGGCCAGGCCGACCAACGGGGTGCCTGCCGCATCGAGCCATACTCCGGCAAACGCGGTCGGGAACTTGCCGCGCAACGTGTCCGCGAACCTCAGCAGCTCCTGCCCCGTTTCGGCCTGCTCGAGGTACTGGGCCGGGCTGAGTCCGAGGTCGCGCTGGATCGCGGCCACCATGTCCGCGGGCAACGCGGGTGCCGGGGCAGTGGGTTCCGCCTGGGCGAGGGCCACGCAGGGCGCGACCAGAAGGACTGCCGCGGTGCCGATCATCGCGGCACGGCGGACGCGTGTACTACGCATGGGGGACCTTTCGGTATGTATGACCAAAGCACTGGGGCCGGGTCAGTCGCCAGGACTGTATGGGTGCTGCCCGCCGTTGACTACCGAAAATTGATGGGATGAATATCGGCGTACCTTGCCCGGGCTTGCGGGGCGCGCCACAACGACGACTTCGGTGCGGGCATCGCCGGTATCCACGCGCGATCCCTACTACCAACAGCGCCTTGTCAATTCGTGAAATTGTTGTTCACCTCTGCTCCGACTTGTACTACCGTCCCGCTCGTGGGTAGACCGGCGTGGCCGTCGCGAGGTCAGCGCAAATGAGTGAGGGTGACCGAACGCAGTGGCCTGCGGAGGCAGGCCTGAGCGCGGCGTTCTGGGCCGACGGCATCGCCGTCGACGAAGCGAGCCTGATCGCCGGCACATCGGCCGGTTGACCGAGAAGCGCCGCGAGACAATCGCTGCCACCAACGAGCGGCGTGCGATCGACCGCGACCTGATGAGAATGGAGTCCACCCGTGGGCGCGACAACCCCCGCACGACGGACCATGTCGGCCCGCGAAGTCGCCGAGCGGCTCGGCATCTCACCGCGCACGGTACGCAACAGAATGCCCGAGCCCCGGGCCGAGTACGAGGCACGTGCCGCCGAGCGCCGCCGCCGGGTACTGGAACTGCGCGCTGAGGGCCTCAAACTACGCGAGATCGCGGACGAGGTCGGCATGACGGTCGGCGGTGTGGGCACGATCCTGCACCGCGCCTACAAGGCCGAAGCCGCCCAGCCTGCCAGCTGACCTGACACCAGGACGCCCCGGTCGTGCCCTTCGCGGCCGGGATGAATGTCGGTTCGGCGTCCGTCGGCGGCCAGGAGCTGCCGCTCAGGGCGTCACCGGGAATGGAAAAGGGGCCTCGGACACGAAAGCCCGCGCCCGAGGCCCCTTTTCGAGAAGGCTGTGCGCCTAGTTGGTACGGATCTTCAGGCCAGGGGTGCCCGCGAGGACGTTGGTGATCGGTGTCGCGGTCACCTCGGGCACTGTGGCGGAATCGCACGTCCCCTCGATAGCCTTGTTGGATTGGACCGCGATGCCCAGCGCCGTGGTGCCGGACAGCACGGCGCCGCCGCTGTCGCCGCCCAGTCCACAGATGTTCACGGTGAAACGACTCGGCCAGACGGGAATAGTGTCGATGTCGACGAATCCGACCGTGCCGCAGTGGTAGCCGGTGACCCTGCCGGACATGCACACCGGCATCCCTTCCACCGGGTCGGCGGTGCCGGTGATCGCTACCGGGTCCTGGCCGGGGGCGCGAACGTAGTTGTTCTCGAAGCGCTTGGCGAAGCCGTCGTCGATCTTGATCACCGCGTAGTCGAGTGGACTCTTGGATGTCTTGATGGCGGTACCGAAGCGGTCGGCGCGAACGCCGTCGACCACCTCGTGTGCGCTCGAGGCCTCAGAGGTGCCCGCGGTCGAAGGGTCGGCCGGGTCGCAGTGTCCGGCGGTGAGGACCGCCGCGTGGCCCGAGGCGTCGGTGGCGTTGAAGGCGAGCGTGCACATGTGGGAACCGCCGGAGGTGTCCACGAAATCGTAGACGTCGCCACCCATGAAGGCGTCGGGGTCCGGCTGGGGCGTGGTGCCCTCGGCCGTGGTGACCGTGACCTGCTGGGTGGTGGTGGATCCGGCGACGCCGTCGCGGCCGGAGAACGTGGCGGTGATGGTGTGCTTGCCGTTGGTTCCGGGGCTCCAGATCCATACGGCGGTGCCGTCGGCCTCGACCTTTGTGCTACCGAGGACGTCGTTGCCGTCCTTGAACTCGACGGTGCCGCCCGCTGCCGCGGGAGTGACCTTCGCCGTCAGCTCGTACTCATTGACGTCGGGTGCTGCTGCTGTGATGGGTTCGAGGGTGACTTTGCTCGACTCGGCGGTGGGATCGGTGGGCTTGGTCGGGCCGGACGAGCCGGATGAGCCGAGCGAGCCGAGCGAGCCGAGCCCCGGCAGTTCGGGCGAGATGGGTGCCTGCGCCGGCCCCTGCGTCACGCGCACGAAGCCCAGGAAGTCGGGCAGCTGCAGGCCCTGCCCCTCCGCGGTGTCCTTGACCTCCAGCGCGATGTCGTTGCGGACGGCATCGATCTTGGCGCCGTTGATCTGGCCGGACAGCGG
>NZ_JBSGTR010000032.1:0-1174 GCF_053607505.1 Rhodococcus sp. NPDC055112 | reverse complement strand
GCTGCAGGCCCTGCCCCTCCGCGGTGTCCTTGACCTCCAGCGCGATGTCGTTGCGGACGGCATCGATCTTGGCGCCGTTGATCTGGCCGGACAGCGGCGCGGGGAGCTGCCGGGCCCAGCCGTTGACCTGGCCGAGCATCTCGCGCAGGGCGTTCTCGCTGCGCGACTGGTCCTTGACCCGGTAGCTGGCGGCCTCCACCGCGGTGCGGGCGGCTGCCTTGTCCGGTCCGTCGGCCAGGCCGACCAGCGGGATGCCTGCCGCATCGAGCCAGGCGCCGGCGAAGGCGGCGGGGAACTTACCGCGCAGCGTGTCGGCGAATGTCGCCAGTTCGCGCCCGGCCTCCGCCTGTGCGAGGTACTGGGCCGGGCTGAGCCCGAGGTCGCGTTGGACCGCGGCCACCAGGCCCGCGGGCAACGCGGGTGCCGGTGCGGTGGGTGCCGCCTGGGCGAGGGTCGCGCACGGCGCGGCCAGAAGCAGTGCCGCGGTGCCGATCATCGCGGCACGGCGGGCTCGGGTACTTCGCATGGGGACCTTTCGGTGTGAGCGTTGCCCGTATGGCCAAAGGCGTTGGGGCCGGGTCGGTCGCGGGAACTGTAGGGGTGATGCCCGCCGCTGGCCACCGATAATTGATGGGATGAATGCGCGGGGCTCGGCGGCACGCGTCGGGGGCCCGGAGCTGCGGGGCGGGGCGTCACCCCGCAAGCGATGGGGGCCTCGGACGCGAAAGTTCGTGTCCGAGACCCCCTTCGGGGATTCTGTGCGCCTAGTTGGTGCGGATCTTCAGGCCGGGGTTGTCCGCGAGGATCGAGTTGATCGGTGAGGAGATGTGTCGGTTTCCGGTACCCGAGCAGCCGCTGCCGCCGTTCGTGATGCCCAGCGCCTTGGTGCCGGTCAGTACGGGCCCACCGCTGTCACCAGATATCACACATACGTTCGTGATGAAGGCGTTGTTCACTGTGGCGACCGATCCGATCTTCTGCCACTGGTTGATCCATTTGATGGTGCCGCAGTTGTAGCCGGTCTTTTGGCCGGACTTGCACACCGGCGCCCCCACCACGGGGTCGGCGGTGCCGGTGATCGGTACCGGGTCCGAGCCGGGGGCGCGAACGAAGTTGTTCTCGAAGAGCGTGGCGGCGTTGTCGGCGATCTTGATCACCGAGTAGTCGAGGCCAT
>NZ_JBSGTR010000031.1:0-56972 GCF_053607505.1 Rhodococcus sp. NPDC055112 | reverse complement strand
GCTCCCCGATGGGGAGCCGGCCTCCGTTGTCAGGTCAGGACCCGAAGATGGATCCGATCGAGCCGAGGTCGACGGAGCCGGCGCCCGGGTCAACCGGGTCCGGGCCGCCCGGGTCGACCGGTCCGCCCGCGCCGACCTGGATGGTCGCGAGGGCCCGGCCGCCCGCGTTCACCGGAACGTCGTTGGCGGGCCGGGTGCCGTCCTTCGGGGTGCAGAAGGTCGGAGCGTTCTGGTTCGAGCCGAGCGCGAACGCCCGCGCCAGGAAGGTGTCGTAGTTCTTCTCGCTGTTGTAGTTCGCGGCGTCGCCCGAGACGCGCACCGTGGGGGTGACCACGCCCTCGGCGACGGCCTTGACGGTGACCTCGACGGCGGGCAGCTGGAACTTGGTGGAACCGTCGGCGGTCGGGTTGCCGTCCATGTCGGTCTTCGTCTTCTCCATCGAAATGCCGCCCGGGGTGTTCAGGCTGGATTTCGGGCCGTTGCCGACGGTCTCGTTGTCGCCGGACAGCCGCAGGATGGTGCCTGCCGCGTCGGGCTCGCCCGCGTCGTTGACGCGGATGACCGAGGGCGCGACGCCGGTCAGGCCCTTGCCGGTGCCCGCAACGACCGACGCGCCGACGAACTCGGTGTTCTCCGGGAGCTCCCAGTCGATCTTGAGTCGTTGGATGTCGGTGGTGGTGGCGATGGACTCCTTGTCCGGCAGGGAGCTCACCGTCGGCTGCAGGCGGTAGGTGAACTGTTCGCCGACCTTCACGGAGCCCGGGGCATCGATCGTCATGCCAAGCGGCTGCGACATGTGCTGGGTGAGGATCGCCCTCGCCTGGCAGGCGCCCTTGAACTCGATCGAGGTGGGCGCGGCGGATGCGGGCGACGCCATCAGCAGGCTGCCAGCGGCCAGCGCCGCGGCTGCGACCACGGGGACCGCGCCCCGGCGAACGTGCGTGAAGGACATGTAGTGCTCCTTATTGGCTTCGGAAACGGTTAGTTTCACAGAAGTAAAGAGTTTCTGTGACCTGGACCATAGAGGAGAACTCGTTCGCATAGGTACGTAATCGTTGAAACCGCGATCGGCCCAGCGTGGCAGGGGATCTGGGCGTCGCGGTTCCGCCTCGGATGGAACGCGTTACACCGGCTCGGCGCCGCCCCGCCGCCGGGGTGGCCGCGGTCTGTGCCGTCGGTGTCCACGGGTGGTTCCGGCATGATGGGTTCGGTGCAGGACAACCGACACACCAAGCCCCTGCTGATCGCCAGCGACGTCGACGGCACCCTGATCGACGACGAGGAAAAGGTCAGCCCCCGGACCAGGGCCGCCGTCCGGGCGGCGGTGGCCGACGGGACGCCGTTCGTGCTGTCCACCGGCCGCCCGCCGCGGTGGATCGCGCCGGTGGTCGATGAGCTGGGGTTCGCGCCGCTGGCCGTCTGCGCGAACGGCGCGGTGGTCTACGACAGCAATGCCGACAGGGTGCTCAGCGCGGTCACGCTGTCCACCGACGAGCTGGGCTGGCTGGCGGATCTGGCGATGAGCGCCCTGCCCGGCTGCGGCCTCGCCGCGGAGCGGGTCGGGGCCAGCGCGCACGACGCGGCCACCCCACAGTTCGTCAGCTCGCCGGGCTACGAGCACGCCTGGCTGAACCCGGACAACACCGAGATGTCAGGCGACGAGGTGCTGGCCCACCCCGCGGTGAAGCTGCTGATCCGGCTGCCCGGCACCAGCAGCGCCGCGATGGCCGCCGCCCTCGCCCCGCTGATCGGCGCCCGTGCGGACCTGACGTATTCGACCGACAAGGGCCTGATCGAGGTCTCCGCCCCCGGGATCACCAAGGCGTCCGGGCTCACGGTGGTCGCCGAGCAGCTCGGCATCCCGGTGTCCGGCATCGTGGCGTTCGGTGACATGCCCAACGACGTGCCCATGCTCACCCTGGCCCGGCACGGGGTCGCCATGGAGAACGCGCACCTCGACGCGATCACGGCGGCCGACGAGGTGACCACGTCGAATTCGGCGGACGGCGTGGCGCGGGTCCTCGAGCGCTGGTGGGGCTAGCTCCACGCACTGACCTTCCTGCTGCCCGCCGCCTCCGGCAGCCCTGCCGGAGGCGGCGAGGTGGCATCACCCGACGGCGGTTCCCTCGAGCTCGACCATCTGGCCGGGGATCGCCAGCCGGGTGACCCCGAGCATCGTGGTGGCCGGTGCCACCCCGGAGGCGCCCAACCTCGCCGCCAGCACGCCGTAGTGCTGGAAGAGCAGATCGACGTCGGTGGTGTAGACGTTGAGCCGCACGAGGTTCGCGAGGGACATGCCTGCCTCTCCGAGCACGGCCTCCATGTTGTCGAGGCTCAGCGCCAACTGCGCCGCCATGTCACCGTCATGCTCGGGCTTGCCGTCGCCGCTCATCGCGGTCTGCCCGGAGCAGTACAGGGTCCGGGTGTGCCCGGACACGAGCTCACCCTGGTTGAATCCCATCTCCACCGACCACGCCACAGGGTTGACTGCCGTTCGTTCCACTGCCACATCAGCTCCATTCGATTCGTTGACATACGTACGTCCGTCGGCCCGGCGGCCGCTGTCTGTGACGCCGTGGTGGCAAGCCTCCCAACGAATCACGACATCCTGTGTCGTGTATTCGGTAGAGTTTTCGCATGCGCGCCGACCGGTTGGTGTCGTTGGTGCTGCTGCTACGCCAGCGCGGTCGGCTGACCGCGGCCGAGCTGTCCGACGAGCTAGAGGTGTCCACCCGCACCGTGTTGCGCGACATCGAGGCGCTGTCCGTGGCAGGCGTCCCGGTCTTCGCCGAACGCGGCAGGCACGGCGGTTTCGCGTTGTTGCCCGGGTTTCGGACGGAGCTCACCGGGCTGAACTATGACGAGGCCCTTGCCTTGCTGGTCGCCGGATCGCGGCGCGGCGCACAGGCATTCGGCCTCGACTCGGCGCTTGCTGCGGCGATGCTCAAAGTGGTCGACGCGCTTCCCGAAAGCTATCGGGACACCGCAGCCGACGTGGCCGAGCGATTGCTCATCGACCCGGAGACCGACCTGCTGTCGCGTCGGCTGGACGCCGAGGAGGTGCCCGGCACCGTATTGGCCGAGATCCGGCGCGCGGTGTTCGCCGGAAACAAGCTGCGCATCCACTATGCGGCGCTCGACCAGACCCCGCAGTGGCGCACGGTGGACCCGATCGGGCTGGTCACCGTACGCGACCGGGGCTACCTGCTGGCCACGAGATCTGGAGAGGACCGCACCTACCGGCTGTCGCGGGTGGTGGCCGCGGAGGAACTCCTCGAACCGGCACAGCGACCGGACCGGGTCGATCTGGACCGTGCCTGGCGGGAACGCAGCACACGGTTTCGGACCAGCGGCGACCAGGTCACCGTGCTCGTACGGGTGAACCCGTCACGACGGGAGGACCTGCTGGCCACCGCGCTGGCCGTCCGCACCGAGGAACCCGACGAACACGGCTGGCTGCAGATGGAGGTGACCTTCCAAGATCCGCGACACGCCGAATGGGCGCTGTGGCAGCTCGCGCTGGACGCAGAAGCCCTTGCCCCGCAGTGGTTGCGCGACTCCCTGCGCAACCGCGCCGCCGCGATCGCCGCCCGTTACGGAGTCCCGTCCTGAGGGTTGCCGCGGTCTGCCCCGCTGGTCCGGCTGATGCGCTGAGAGGGACTGACGGCAGCGCGATCTCACTCGAGGTAGCGAAGCACGGCGAGCACCCGTCGGTGGTGGCCGTCCGACGGCGGCAGGTCCAGCTTGGTGAAGATGTTGCCGATGTGCTTCTCGACGGCTCTCTCGGTCACGTGCAGCGAGGCGGCCAGGGCGGCGTTGGACAGCCCCTGCGCCATCAGCCCGAGTACCTCCCGCTCGCGTGGGGTGAGGGCGTCGAGGGCCTGGGCCTTGCGGCTCGAGCCGATCAACTGGGTCACCACCTCGGGATCGAGGGCGGTCCCGCCTGCCGCCACCCGCTGCAGGGCATCGACGAACTCGCCGACATCCGCGACCCGGTCCTTGAGCAGATAGCCGACACCTGCGGCCTGTCCGGCGAGAAGCTCGGCGGCATAACGTGTCTCAACCCACTGGGAGAACACGAGCACCCCGATGTCGGGGAACCGGCGGCGCAGGGCCACCGCCTCGACCAGGCCCTCGTCGGTGAAGGTGGGTGGCATCCGGATGTCGACGACCGCGACATCAGGCAGGTGCTCGGCGACGGCCGCCCCCAGCGAGGTTGCGTCGCCGACGATGGCCACGACCTCGTGTCCACGTTCGATCAGCAACTGCGCCAGACCATCTCGGAGGATGGCGTTGTCCTCTGCGATCACGACCCGCATCAGTGTGTCCCGTCGACCGGCAACGAAAGGGTCACCACGGTCGGACCCCCGACCGGGCTGTCCACGTGCAGTGATCCGTCCACGGTACCGGCCCTGGCCGCGAGCCCGGCCAGCCCGCTGCCGCCTCCGATGACCGCCCCGCCGATGCCGTTGTCCCGCACCGACACCGACAGTCCATGGTCGTCTGACGTCGCGGACACCCATGCTCGGGTCGCCCCGGAATGCCTGGCGACGTTGGTGAGCAGCTCGGCGACGGAGAAGTAGGCGATCGTCTCGGTGCCGGGAGTCGGCCGCGGATCCACCGACACCGCGAGGTCGACCGGCACGGCGCTGCGGGCGGCCAGCGTCTGCAGCGCGGGGGCAAGGCCGAGGTCGAGGGCGGGCGGATGGATGCCCCGCACCACTTCCCGTAGCTCGGTCAGCGCGTCCTTGGCGGCGGAGTGCGCGCTGTGCACCAGCTCCGAGGGGTCCTCGCCCGCCGCGATCCGGTCCTCGGCGCGGCCCAGGGTCATCGCCATCGCCACCAGTCGGGCCTGGGTTCCGTCGTGCAGGTCGCGCTCGACCCGGCGCAGCCTCGTGGCCGAGTCCTCGACCGCCTCGGTGCGGGTGCGCTCGAGTTCCTCGACGCGAACGTCGCGAGGTGCGGGCCCGAGCAGTGCCCGGATCAGCACCCGGTCCAGCGCGGCGAGCCCGCGGATCGGCCAGGGCGCAAGGAACAGGCCGACGATGCCGGTCGCCGATAGCACCAGCATCTGCGCCCAGGTGTCGAGGTACACGTCACCGAACTGGATGAGGGAGTACCGGGCGACGCCGTTCGAGTCGTAGTTCACGGGATCGATCAGCCACCACAGCAGGGGCGAGACCGCGAAGCCCAACGAGACGACCGCGAAGAGTAGGGCGCCCCACACGGCTGCGATCGCGAGCAGGGTCTTGATCAGCATGAACGCGATCGCGCGCCATCCCGTTCGGTCGATGAGCCCGGACCAGATGAACCCGAGTGCACCGGGCCGAGGGGAGAACGGAGGCGGATCCTGCACCGGCGAGCGGAGCATCGACGCGGAGAGGGCGCGGTAGGCGTGTCCGAACCCCCTGGCCCCCACGATCATCGCCGCCAGCAGGGGGATGCCGATCAGGGTGATCACGAGGACGCCCCCGAACATGGCGCCAAGGAAGAGATAGGTGATGCCTGCGAGCGCCAGCACGGCGGTCGCCGTCAGGTAACCGGTCTCGCGCCAGGTCTGCGCGGCGATCGGGGCGCGGAGGAACTCGAGGAGCGGCGGTGCACGGTGCGCGGTCGTCGTCATGGGAACCATGTTTCCCGATGCCCGACGACCGTTCGAGGGTGTTGCCAGGCGATTCGGGGGTGTGGCCAGCCACACCCCCGGCGCGAGGCGCGGTGCTGTTCGCGCTGCGGAACGATGCTGCCGTTCTCGACGGGTTGTGGGGGCGCTTGGTCCGCCTGACGCGTTGAGACCTGGCCTCGATGACGTGACTGTCGACGGGCAGGCAATTTGCATGTGGTCTCGACGGGTCAGGAATTCCGACCGCGGAATGATGCCTTTCTCGGTCGATATCGCTCGATTGCATCGGGAGCGCCGCGCTCGTGAAGGACCTTCATGAAGTCGGTGAAATCGGACCCGATCCAGTCGGCGGTGACCTTGGTGTATGCATCTCGATACTTGATCTGTTCTGCCGGCGCCAAGTCTTCGAGGATTGGCTTGTCCTGAATCCATTCGCGGCTCCGACTGGAGCACCAGTATGTGAAGGTTTCATCTGTGACGAGGCCCTGCTGCCAGGCATGAAATTGATCAAACTGCAGATTCCAGAAAAGGCAAAAATACGCGAGTTGATTTGCCTTGGCGCCGCTCTTGTGGCGCATCTCCCAAATCTGATTGAAGCGTCTGTTGAACTCACTCAACGAGTCGGAACGCTTGCTCTGTTTGGTCAGATTGAGTGTGTTGACGAGCACTGCAACCGTGGCGGCCCCGACCAGGAAGGTCAGAGCAGCACCGGCGAGCGTGGCTCCGTATGCCCATTGCTGAAGGTCAATCTGAAAGTCAATCATCTTCCTCACCCCAGCTCGCTGGCGAAGAACCGCCACCGATGGTTTCTCGATACTCCTGCGAATGTCTTCCGAGCGCACGAGTAGTCAGCTACCTGAACCTATTTGCCTTCTGCTCGAGGTCGCGAAAGACGGCGGCCCTGCATCGGGATTCCGATGCAGGGCCGCCGCTTTCGTTCGATGTGCCCGAGGCTCAGCCGGCGGGCGCGGGCGCCGGTTCGGCGGCCGCAGGCGGAGCGGGAGGCGCCACAGGAGCGGGTGCCGCCTCGGCGACGGGTGCGGCGGCGGGGGTCGCGGCCGCGCCCTCCTGATAGGCCTTCGCGTAGGCGTCGTTGTAGGTCTTGATGATCGTGGTGACGATGCCGGTGACCTCGTTGAAGATCAACGATCCGCCCTCGAAGTCGGTGCGCTTGCCGTCCGGCACCGTGTACTCATCGCTGGTCGGCAGGCCGAGCGAACCGGAGTCGAGGCCGGCGGTCTGCCAGGTCTCGAAGATCTTGCCGAGCACCGTCCACACCCCGCCGTTCGGGGAGGTGGCGATGGCGCCGTTGGTGAACTTCACGACCTTGTTGCCGCCCTTGACCGGGATCTCGCCGGACAGCGAGTTCCCGAGGCGTCCGGTGTCGCCGCCCTCCGCGATCCACTTCTGTGCGATGGGGGAGGGGTCGGTCAGCCGGAGCAGCTCGCCGACCAGTGCGCCGATGGCGCCCGCCGTCGAGCCGGTGCCTGCCGCGGCAGCGTCAGGGGCGACCCCCGGCGTCGCGTTGTCGGTGGGCGAGTTGTTCGGTGCCGCGGCGAGCACGCCGGACGACGAACTCCCGCCCAGGTTCGCCGCCGCGATGTCGCGGATCTGGCCGAGCTTGGCGTAGCCGGCGTCGCCAGGGCAGCTGGTGTTGCCCACGTCGCGGTGCGCGAAGATGATCGGCAGGTCCACGGCCTCACCCTGGGCGTATGGCGTGAACTCGGTGCCCTCGGAGTACATCGTGGTGCGGCCCTTGGGATCCAGGCCCGCCTTTGCGAGTCGCCAGCCGAGGAACTTGCCGACCGCGTTGACGGTCTCCTGCGGCGGGGTCACCGTGGAGAAGTCGCCCATCATCGCGATGCCCATGGTGTTCTCGTTGAACCCGCCCGCGTGTGCGCCCTGGACGTTGCGGTCCAGACCGCCCGCGCGGCCCTCGAAGATCTGGCCGTACTTGTCGACAAGCACGTTGTAGCCGACATCGCACCAACCGAGCGTGGAGGCGTGGTATGCGTAGATCGCGCGGACGATCTCGACCGACTCCGACTTGGAGTAGTCGTTGCTACCCGCGGTGTGGTGCACCGTCGCGCCGCCGAGGGAGTCGTCGTACACCGGCTCCTGGCAGCGGATGGACTCGTCGGCCCCCCACTGCGCGCGGGTGATCACCTTCGGGCCGGACGAACTGCCGAGGGGAGACGCGATGTCGCCGAGGGTGCTGTCCGATGCCGAGGTGCCCGGCTCGATGAGCACGGCCGTGACCGCCTCGGCGAGCTGCTGCACGGACTTCGCCTGCTGAGCGGTGGCCGGTTGCGGCGCGGGCGCCTGCTGCGGTGCCTCCGGCTGCGGAGCCGGCGCCTGCTGCGGTGCCTCCGGCTGCGGCGCGGGTTCCTGGCCGCGCAGCGGGTTCGACAGCGCGGCGGGCGCGAAGCCCATCGGCAGCTGCGCGGGATCGGCCGGGGCGAGCTGGTTCGGCAGCGCCGGGGCAGGGACGCCGGGCGCCGGAGCGTCGGCGGTGCCCGACGCGGGCAGCGCCGCCGCGGCCTTCTCGACGTTGGTGACCAGCACCTGGACGGCCTTGGTGGCGCCGACGAACACCGGCTCGGTGCCCGTCTTGCCCCCCGTGGTCTTGTCGTCCTTGCGGGAGTCGATCTTCTCGGTGGTGAACCAGGGTCCCCACGAGCCGTCGGCCAGCTGGGCGCGAACCTTGGCGGCGGCGGCGCCGAGCTCCGAGGTCAGCGCGATCATGCTGAACGGGGTGTCGCGGGTGATCTCCTTGACCGCGGTCCCGAACTGCTCCTCGGGGACCGCGGCGGGAGCCGGTGCGGGAGCGGGAGCCGGTGCGCCGCCTGCGATGTCGCCGGGCGCGGTCAGCTGCGGGATCTGGATCGACGGCGGCAGCGAGATCCCGGGGGGCAACGGCAGGTTCTGCGGCAGCGGGATCTCGGTAGGGAGATTGGCCGGGATCGGGATCTTCTTCAGGTCGGAGAGTCTCAGGTCGGGCAGGTCGAGTCCGGTGATGTCCTTGAGCGGGATCACGATGTCGGGAACCTGCGCGAGGACAACCTCGGCGATCTGCGTCGGGACCGCCGACGGCGCGGAGGTGGTGGTGGAACGGACGCCGGTGGCGCTGGTGACGCCCCAGACCGCGAGCGGGCTCGCGATCGCCAAGGCGGCAACCGTGCCGAGAACGATTGACGGCTTTGGTCGGCGGTACGGCAAAAGGGACTCCCTCAGTTGTGGTTCGCGGGTGTCGGTGTCAGCAACTGGTGATGCAGGTGTGACGGTTGTTGCCATCGCTAGTCACTCTTGCCACACTAGTCACAAACTTTCCAACGCTCAACCTTAACTTGAGGCTTTCGAGATCGGCACGTACGCGCCACCGCGCGTCATCCCGTATGTCGCGCGCTGACGATCAACTCCGTCGATGAGGAGATCAGGGTATGGCGAGGACCCGTAGGAAGAAGTTTGTCGTCGGTCGCCCGATGCGGAGCGGCTGGACGCCGTTCGCGATGCGGGCCGCGATCCTGGGGCTGGCGCCCGTGCTCCTGGTCGGCGGCACCGTCGGCGTGGTGGTCGCAACCAGGTCGGCGAGTCCGGATGTCGCCGAGACCGTCGCCGCCGACGCCCCGTACACACTGACCGGCTACGGCCACGGTCACGGCCGGGGGATGGGGCAGTGGGGGGCGTACGGCTACGCCAAGCAGGGCTGGACCGCCGAACGCATTCTCGGCTACTACTACGGCGGAACCACGCTCGAAGCGTTGGGGGACAAGGCGATCGGTGTCCGGCTCATGGGCCTGGACGGCAAGGGGCTCGACGTGTTCTCGGATTCGCCGATGGGCGTTGCGGGCCGGACCGTGGCGCCGGGAGAGGCCGCGCACCTCACCGCGGCGCCCGGCGGCGGCGCGACGGTGGTGGTCACAAGGGGCTGTGACGGCGAGGTGCTGTGGCAGGAGTCCACCGCCCACCCCTGGGTGGACCCCGTCGACCTCGGTCCGGACCGGCCGGCGAACGAACACCTGAAGCTGTGTGGTGGCGGCGCGCCGTTCCGCGGCTCCCTCGGCGTCGCGCTCGAGGGCGACGCGCCCCGGGTCGTCAACCACGTCGGCATGGAGGACTATCTGCTCGGCGTCGTGCCGGCGGAGTCGAGGGCCGAATGGGCGGACACCGGTGGCGCGGAGGCACTGCGCGCGCAGGCCGTCGCGGCCCGGTCCTACGCGGCGGCCGAGAGCCGCTACGCCTACGCGGAGACCTGCGACACGCAGGACTGCCAGGTGTACGGCGGCTCGTCCAAGGAGAACCCGAAGACAACCGAGGCCGTCCGCTCCACCACGGGCAAGGTGCTGATGAAGGAGGGCAAGCCGGTCTCCGCGGAGTTCTCGGCGTCGACCGGCGGGTACAGCGCCGGCGGCGCGTTCGGGGCCGTCGAGGACCTCGGCGACACCGAATCGCCCAACCACAAATGGACGCAGACCCTGACAGCGGGCGAGATCGCCACCGCCTTCGGCGTCGGCGAGCTGCATTCGATCGAGGTCACCTCGCGCAACAACCTCGGGCCCGACGGCGGGCGGGTCACGGGGCTGAGGGTGGCGGGCTCGACCGGCACCAAGGAGGTGACCGGCGACGAGGCGCGCACCAAGCTGGGGCTGAAGTCCGACTGGTTCACCATCACCGAGGGGATCGGGCCCGCCGCGCCGCCGCCTGCCTCCGCTCTCGCTGCGCCGGGCGTCGACAACGCCGACCCGACCGGGGCTGTGGAGCCGACCGACATCGAGCGCAAGTACGCGGAGCTCGGGGGGCATCTGGGCGTACTCGGGGCCCCGGTCGGGCCGGAGCTGGCGATGCCCGACGAGGCGGGGCGGTTCCGGATGTACACGCACGGGGCCATCGTCTGGACCAAGATCACCGGCGCGCAGGTGCTCGATGCCAGCGTCCTGACGGCCAAGCTGCCCGGCCTGGGGAGCTGATCGCCGCTGCGCACGGATCCGGATGAGTACCGCCCGTGAACCGGGCGGAACTCATCCGGATGTCGGTGTCGGTGTCGGTGTCGGTGTCGGCGATGAGTTTCGGTTCCCTCCCGGGTCACAACATGTGAGAGTGAAAACCACGACCCTGGAGGCAACGATGCAGATCAACCCCTCACTCTGGTTCGACGATCAGGCCGAGGAGGCCGCGAACTACTACGTGTCGATCTTCAAGGACTCGAGGATCCTGACGATCGCCCGGTACCCGGCGGGAGCGCCGGGCCCGGAGGGCAGCGTGATGACCGTGGACTTCGAGCTGAACGGTCAGCAGTTCAACGCGATCAACGGCGGACCGCAGTTCACCTTCACCGAGGCGGTCTCCCTGCTCGTCAACTGCGATTCGCAGGAGGAGGTCGACGAGTACTGGGCCAAGCTGACCGCGGATGGCGGGCAGGAGGTGCAGTGCGGCTGGCTCAAGGACAAGTACGGACTGTCCTGGCAGATCGTGCCCCCGGGCTTCGACGAGATGATGGTCACCGGCGATCCCGAGAAGGCGCAGCGTGCCATGCAGGCGATGTTGCAGATGAAGAAGCTCGACGTGAACGAGCTGCGCCGGGCGTACGACGGAGAGTAGGGCCGCCGTCCTCGGCACATGATTGACAAAGTTGCTCATGTGTCTCACTCTCGACACATGACGACGACTATGTCCGGCCAGGCCGCCTACGTTCCGCGTTCGGCAGAGTCCTGGCGCGACCCCTGGGGCATGTACGCGGCGCTGCGCGAGCACGACCCGGTGCATCACGTCGTCCCCGAGCAGTCGCCCGCCGACGACTACTGGGTGCTGACCCGGCACGCCGACGTGTACGCGGCCGCGCGCGACCACGAGACGTTCTCGTCCGCGGACGGCCTGACCACGAGCTACGGCGAGCTCGACAAGATCGGGCTCAGGGACAACCCGCCTCTGGTGATGCTCGATCCGCCGGTGCACACCGACTTCCGTCGCCTCGTCGCCCGCGGGTTCACGCCGCGTCAGGTCGAGGCCGTGGAGCCTGCGGTCCGCGAGTTCGTCGTCGAGCGCATCGAGGGGTTGCGCGCGGCCGGCGGCGGCGACATCGTCACCGAGCTGTTCAAGCCGCTGCCGAGCATGGTGGTGGCGCATTACCTGGGCGTTCCCGAGGAGGACCGCGGGCAGTTCGACGGCTGGACCGAGGCGATCGTCGCCGCCAACGCCAACGGCGACCCGCTCGAGGCGGCGACCGCGGTCGGCGACCTGATGGGCTACTTCGGCGGGCTGATCGAACGGCGCAAGGCCGACGTCGCCGCGGGCAAGGAAGCCGACGACACCATCTCGCACCTCGTCGCCGCCGGCATCGCCGCCGACGGGGACTTCGCGGGCGTGCTGTCCATCCTGGGGTTCGCGTTCACGATGGTCACCGGTGGCAACGACACCACCACCGGCATGCTCGGCGGCTCCTCGGCGCTGCTCACCCAGCACCGCGACCAGCGCGCGCTGCTGCTGGAGGATCCGTCCCGCATCCCCGACGCCGTGGACGAGCTGCTCCGCCTCACCTCTCCGGTCCAGGGGCTGGCCCGCACGACAACCCGCGACGTCACGATCGAGGGCGTCACCATCCCCGCGGGCCGCAAGACGCTGCTGGTCTACGGGTCCGCGAACCGCGATCCGAGGGCGTACGGCGCGAACTCCGAGGAACTCGACGTGCTGCGGGCGCCCCGCCAGATCATGACCTTCAGTCACGGCAGCCACCACTGCCTCGGCGCCGCGGCCGCGCGCATGCAGGCCCGCGTCGCGCTCGAGGAACTGCTGGCCCGCTGCCCCGACTTCGAGGTGGACGTCGACGGCATCGAGTACGCGGCCGGTAACTACGTCCGGCGGCCAACGCACGTACCGTTCCGGCCATGAGTTCGGGAACCTGGCTGCGCGACGAACGCACCGATCTCGCGGCGGAGCGCATCCTCGACGCGGCAGCGGAGCTGTTCGTCGAGCGCGGCGTCGCGACGACCGGCATGGCCGAGGTCGCCAAGGCCGCCGGGTGCTCGCGCGCGACCCTGTACCGCTACTTCGAGAACCGCCGCGCGCTGCACCTGGCGTTCGTGCACCGGGAGGCGCGGCGGCTCGGTGAGCGGGTGACCGGCTTGGTGGCAGGCATCGAGGATCCGCGCGAGCGGATCACCGCGGCCATCCTCGCCTCGGTGCGCGAGGTGCGCGCGACACCGACGCTGGCCGCCTGGTTCGGGCTCGGCGACGCGGGCATCGCCTCCGAGCTGGCCGGGACCTCGCAGGTGATCGAGGTGCTCGGCGCGAGCTTCCTCGGCGACGCGGGGGGCAGCGACGACCGCGAGATCTCCAGGCGGGCACGGTGGTTGGTCCGAGTCATCGTCTCGTTGCTCACCGTCCCCGGCGCCGATGACGCCGACGAGAAAGCGATGATCGAGCAGTTCGTGATCCCGGTGCTGATGGCGCCCGCCCACCGGGTCTGACGACCGCGGCCGGCTGGCCCGGGCGTGGTGACGCCACCGGCCGGCTCGTCGCCGAGAGTCCTGGTCCACACGCGGGGGATTGTGCGACCCGCATCACGTCTGTACCGTCTCGGCACAACATGTGAGACGGACTGGTCTCACTTTGACTCTGGGGGAGCCATGCGCGGTGTAGGACAACGACGGATGCGGCGGGCGGGAGTCCCGGTCGCGGTCCTCGCCCTGGCGGTCGTGATGGGCGCCGGGAGCGTGGCGGCCCAGCCCGCGCACCAGTCGGACGTGGCGGTCGCGCCCGCGCTGCCCTTCCCCGTCCCGCCGAGCCCACCCGAGTTGGACCCCGCGTTCTACGCGCCGCCGCTGTCGGCCTACGAGTCCCTCGCGCCAGGCGAGATCATCGCCGCGCGCACGGTGAACGTCGCCAATCTCAACGCGATTCCGGTGAATGTCGACGCGTGGCAACTGTCGTACCGATCCACCAACACCCGTGACGAGCCCGTCGCGGCCGTGACGACCGTGCTCAAGCCCCGCGGGCCCGCGAAGGACGGCGGCGGCAAGCTCGTGTCCTTCCAGATCGCCGAGGATGCGACAGCCCAGTACTGCGCGCCCTCCTACGCCCTGCAGCTCGCGTCGGTGCCGACCCTCGTCACCGGCTCGCAGATCGTCTCCCTCGAGTTCCTCGAGGTCCAGACCGCGCTCGCCCAGGGCTGGGCGGTCTCGGTACCGGACTATCAGGGCCCGAATTCGGCCTACGCTGTCGGACCGCTCGGCGGGCGCCTCACGCTCGACGGCATCCGTGCCGCCGAGCGGTTCGCGCCGCTGGAGCTGCCCGGTACGCAGACCCGGGTCGGCATGTGGGGGTACTCGGGAGGGGCGATCGCGACGGGTCACGCCGCCGAGATGCAGCCGTCCTATGCGCCCGAGATCGATCTGGTCGGGGCCGCGGAGGGCGGCGTGCCCGCGGACCTGAGCGTGGTGCTGAACAACGCCGACAACGCCGCGCCATCGGGACTCGTTCTCGCGGCCGTTCTGGGTCTCGGACGCGAGTACCCCGAGTTCCAGCAGTTCCTCGACCAGCGGATGAATCCGCTGGGGCGGGCGCTGATGACCGTCAAGAACCCGTTGTGTGTCTCGTACCAGGCCGCGCTCGTTCCGTTCGCAAACAACAAGGGCATGCTCGACGTCCCAGGCGATCCGCTGGACGAGCCCGTGGTCCGGTCGGTGATCGACCGAACCCGGATGGGGAAGTCCGTGCCGGAGGCGCCGCTGTTCATCTACCAGTCCAATCCGGACTGGATCATCCCGGTCGGACAGGTGAACGCTCTGGTCGACTCCTATTGCCAGGACCCCTCGGCGCGGGTGCAGTACACCCGCGACCACTTCAGCGAGCACCTGTCGCTCGGTGCGGCGGGAGCGCCGAGCGCCCTGATGTGGCTGCGTGACCGCATGAACGGGGTGCAGGCCCAACCGGGCTGCCAGGTCAGGGACGTCGGATCGATGACCCTCGACCAGTCGACCTGGCCGACCTTCACCGCAGCGGTGGGCGAGGTGCTCGCCGGTCTGTTCGGCAAGGCGATCGGCGCCGGGCGCTGAGGTCAGCGCCCCGCCGGGCGCTCGCTGACGAGCGCCACCAGGATGGTGCTCAGAACCTCGACGAGATCGGTGACGGGCGGCCGGGGTTCGGTGATGCTCCATTCGTGGACCAGGCCGTTCACGGCACCGATGAACGCGGTCGCGGACATCTCGTAGCCGCCGGGCGGGCGGAGGTCGGGCCCGACGATCGCGCGGAGCAGTGACTCGAACACCCGGGCCCAGTCCCGGCGTTGGGCGAGGCGGTGCCGCTCCACCTGGTCGTTCACGCCGACGATCTCGACGAACGCGATCTTCGCGCGGCGGGTATCGGTCCCGATCGACGTCACGTAGGCGGTCATGACCGTCGAGGCGGCCAGCCACAGATCGGTTGGCGGCACCGATTCGTAGGCGGCGGCGATCGCGGCGCCCGCGTCGCGCTGGATGCCGTCGTACAGCGCCACCAGGATCTCCTCGCGGCCCGCGAACTCCTCGTAGAACTGTCGGCGGGAGAGCCCCGCCTCTGCGCAGATGTCGCTGATCGTGCTGTTGACATAGGACTTGTCGGCGAACACCGTCAGCGCCGCGTCGAGGAACCGCGCACGTCGGTCCGCCCGTCGGTCCGTAACCGACCGGCCGCCATAGCTCCGGCTCGATTCCGGCGTCGTCACGGGCGCGAGCCTACCGCCGCGCGGTGAGAGCGGTGACCGGGCTCAGACCTGCACGGTGTCCACGATCTGCCCGATGCCGTAGGTGACGAGCATCGCGAGCGCGCCGCCCAGCACCACCCGCAGTACGGCCTTCCCGCGTGGGGACCCGCCGAGGCGGGCACTGACACTGCCGGTCAGCGCGAGCGCGACGAGCACCGCGACGAACGTGATCGGCACGCGCGAGGTGGCGGGCGGGACGAGGATCGCGATCAGCGGCAACAGGGCGCCGAGGGTGAAGGAGATGGCCGAGGAGATGGCGGCCTGCCACGGATTGGTCAGCTCGTCGGGGTCGATGCCCAGCTCGGCGTCGGCGTGCGCGACGAACGCGTCGTGCGCCGTCAGTTCCTTCGCCACGGTGCGGGCGGTCGCGGGGGTCAGGCCCTTCGCCTCGTACAGGGATGCGAGCTCGTCGAGTTCGGCGTCGGGCAGCTCGGCGAGTTCCCGGCGTTCCTTGGCCAGCAGCGACCGCTCGGTGTCGCGCTGGGTGCTGACCGAGACGTACTCGCCCAGCGCCATGGACACCGCCCCGGCCGCCAGCCCGGCGATGCCCGCGGTGAGGATCGGGCCGCGGGCGGTGCTCGCGGCGGCGACGCCGACGACCAGACCGGCGGTGGAGACGATGCCGTCGTTGGCGCCGAGTACGCCCGCACGCAGCCAGTTCAGCTTGGCGGAGAGCCCCTGCACGTGCGGCTCCGCCGGATGCGAGGTCGGGAGTTGATCCGGATCGGAACTCATGGGCGGAACGCTATCGGTATCAAGGTGACTCGGCCAGCAATGCAAGGCTCGCCGAAGTCGCGCCGCCGTACCCTCGGGCACGTGAGAATCGAACCCGAACCCTGGTCGGGGGCCCGCGTTGTCCACGTGGACCTGCTGGCCGCGAAGACGTTGGTGTTCGACCCGTGCGGCTTCGCCTGCTCCGCTCCGGTGCCCGAGCCGGAGAGCGCGGCCTACGGGGCGCACGAGTTCACGGTCGACGGCCGGCCGATCCGGTTCCGGGTCGCCAAGACGACACCGAAGAAGATCGGTCAGTTCGTCACCATGTGGAAGCGGTCGGTGCAGGGCCCCATCGCGCCCTTCGACGTCGACGACCCGGTCGATTTGTTCATCGTCAGCGCCCGCGACGGCGAACGCCTCGGTCAGTTCGTCTTCCCGAAAAGGGTGCTCGCCGATCGGGGTGTGCTGTCGCGGGACGGCGCGGGCGGGAAGCGGGCGATCCGCGTGTACCCGCCGTGGGCGGCGCCGACCAGCCGCCAGGCTCGCGGCACCCAGGCGTGGCAGTTGGACCATTTCCTGCCGATCGCGGACGCGGGCACCCTCGACGTCGACCGCGCCCTTGCGCTCTATCGGGCTCAGAGGCCACGCAGGTAGGCGCCTGTATCCAGGGTCGGCTCAGTCGTGGAGAGTGACGTCGGGCAGTGGCCGGCCGGTGGCGTCGAACAACACGGTTCCACAATCGCAGCGCTCGTCGGCCAGGGTCTCGTTCGCAGGCAGTTCCCAGACCAGCATCTGCGAGCAGTCCGGGCAGTTCAGGCTGACCAGGGTCTCCTCGGGTTCCGAGCCCCAGGCCCGCACCGGGAGGCCCTCGTGCATCAGGCCGGTCAGCTCACCCTCGCCGGTCAGTGCCACCAGTACCTCGTAGGTGTCGGTTCCGTTGTCCCACACCGCGAGCGTGCAGCCGAGATCTGCCAGCACACCGGACAGATGATCGAGCTGGCGGACCGGGAAATCACCGCGGCCCAGAGTCGGGTCGGCCTCGGCCGCCCGGTAGACGACGTCGGTGTCGACGTCCGTCGGCTCTGCCCCGAAGGCCCGCACCCGACGGGCCACGAACGCCGCCAGCTGGCCTTGGTGCTCCTCGCCCGTCCAGTCCATCCCGAACATCACACTGTCGACGCGGATCCCCCTTGCCCGCTCGCCGGGGGTCAGGACCAGCTCTTCCAGCTCTGTCACGGCGATCACGCTATCAACTGCCGGGCGCGCCTTGACATTGACGCTGCGTCAACATTCATTCTTGTCTTGTCGGTCCGCACCGACACCGACGAGAGGAACCCTGGATGGCAGGCGAATGGTCGATCCAGGACCTGGCCAAGGCGGCCGGGACCACCAGTCGCACGCTGCGCCACTACGGCGAGCAGGGGCTGCTGGAACCGAGCCGGATCGGCGCCAACGGATACCGGTACTACGACCAGGACGCACTCGTGCGGCTGCAGCGGATCCTGCTGCTGCGCGAACTCGGCCTCGGCCTCCCGGCCATCGCCGAGGTCCTGGGCGGCGAGCGGGACACCGCGGCCGCGCTGCGCACCCACCTCGCCCTGCTCGAGCAGGAGCTCGGCCGGGTGCGACGGCAGATCGAGTCGGTGCGGACGACATTGCGGAAAACGGAAGGAGGTGAACAACTGATGGCAGAGGAAGTTTTCGACGGCTTCGACCACACCCAACACAAGGACGAGGTGGTCGAACGCTGGGGCGAGCAGGCCTACCGGTCCGGCGACCGGTGGTGGCGCGGCCTGACCGGCGATCAGCGTCGGGACTGGCAGGCGGCAGTGGCCCAGCTCAATGCCGACTGGATCGACGCCGCGACCTCGGGCTCGACGCCCGGCGGTGAGCGGGCACAGGACCTGGCCCGTCGCCACGTCGAGTGGCTCGGCGGCATCCCCGGCACACCGGGGTGCGGCGCGGCTCCGGACAAGGAGTACATCCTGGGTCTGGGTGAGATGTACGTCGCGGACGAGCGCTTCGCCGCCAACTACGGCGGCACGCAGGGCGCGGCCTTCGTGCGGGACGCGTTGGCGGCATACGTCGAGCGCAACCTGTAGGTGACGACGGCGTGAACTCCGGCTGCAGACGGAGTTCACCCCGGCGAGGCGCCCACCGGATCGCCTGTGACGTATCACCCGGCAGCCCCGGGTTGCCCGGGACCTCCACGCCAGGTCCGATACCCTGGTTGCCCGTGACCTCTGTAACCCCAGGCCCCGCCACCTCTGGCCAGTACGACCTGATCATCGTCGGTTCGGGTTTCTTCGGACTGACCATCGCCGAGCGCGCGGCGACCGAGCTGGGTAAGCGGGTCCTCGTGCTGGACCGTCGCCACCACCTCGGCGGCAACGCCTACTCGGAGGCCGAGCCGGAGACCGGCATCGAGGTGCACATGTACGGCGCGCACCTGTTCCACACCTCGAACAAGCGGGTCTGGGACTACGTCACCCGGTTCACCGAGTTCACCGGCTATCAGCACCGTGTGTTTGCGATGCACAACGGACAGGCCTACCAGTTCCCGATGGGCCTCGGTCTGGTGTCGCAGTTCTTCGGCCGCTACTTCACCCCGGACGAGGCGCGCGCGCTGATCGCCGAGCAGGCAGCGGAGTTCTACAGCAAGGATGCGAAGAACTTCGAGGAGAAGGCGATCTCCCTGATCGGGCGCCCGCTGTACGAGGCGTTCATGAAGGCTTACACCGCCAAGCAGTGGCAGACGGACCCGAAGAACCTGCCCGCGGGCAACATCACCCGGCTGCCGGTCCGCTACACCTTCGACAACCGCTACTTCAACGACACCTACGAGGGCCTGCCGGTCGACGGTTACACCGCGTGGCTCGAGAACATGGCCAAGGACGAGAAGATCGAGGTCCGGCTGAACACCGACTGGTTCGACGTGCGGGACGAGCTGCGGGCCGCGAGCCCCGACGCCCCCATCGTGTACACCGGCCCGCTGGATCGCTACTTCGACTACTCCGAGGGCGAACTGGGCTGGCGCACTCTCGATTTCGAGACCGAGGTGCTGCCGACCGGTGACTACCAGGGCACCCCGGTGATGAACTACAACGATGCGGACGTGCCGTTCACCCGCATCCACGAGTTCCGGCACTTCCACCCCGAGCGCGAGTACCCGTCGGACAAGACGGTCATCATGCGCGAGTTCTCCCGCTTCGCGGAGAGCGAGGACGAGCCGTACTACCCGATCAACACCCCCGAGGACCGCGAGAAGCTCGAGGCATACCGGACGCGGGCCAAGACCGAGACCGCGCAGAACAAGGTTCTGTTCGGCGGGCGCCTCGGCACCTACCAGTACCTGGACATGCACATGGCGATCGCGAGCGCGCTCAGCATGTTCGACAACACCCTCCGGCCGCACCTCGAGACCGGTGCGCCGCTGGGCAATGGGAACGACGCAAACGGGAGCGGCGCATGAGCCCACGGCATCTGATGGAGCAGGACACGCTCTTCAGCGAGGAGGTCGAACCGCTCGGCAAGGCGTTGCTGCAGCGCGTCATCCTGCCCCGTCCGGGCGAGCCCCTCGATGTCCGCACCCTCTACCTGGAGGAGGCGACCACCAACGCCAGGCGCGCGCACGCGACCTCGCGGACGTCGCTGTCGATCGGCGCCGAGTCCGAGGCCTCGTTCTGCACCTACTTCAACGCCTTCCCGGCCAGCTACTGGCGCCGCTGGTCGATCCTGACCTCCGTCGTACTGCGCCTTGAGCTGTCCGGTCACGGCCGGGTCGACGTGTACCGCTCCAAGGCCGACTCCTCCCGAATCCACGTGGAGGGCAGGGAGTTCCAGGACGGCGACGTCGCGCTGGAGTTCGAGGTGGAGCTGGCTCCGTTCGAGGACGGCGGCTGGATCTGGTTCGACATCACCTCCGACTCCGAGGTGGTGCTCGAGAGCGCAGGCTGGTACGCCCCGATGGAGGCACCCGGCGTGGCCAGCGTCGCGGTCGGCATCCCGACCTTCAACCGTCCGACGGACTGCGTGAAGGCGCTCACCGCCCTCGGCTCCGATCCGCTGGTGATGGACGTGGTCAAGGCCGTCATCATCCCGGACCAGGGCACCCGCAAGGTCCGCGACGAGCCGGGCTTCACCGAGGCCGCCGCAGCGCTCGGCGATCGGCTCGCGATGCACGACCAGGCCAACCTCGGCGGCTCCGGCGGCTACAGCCGGATCATGTACGAGGCGCTCAAGACGACCGACTGCCAGCAGATCCTGTTCATGGACGACGACATCGAGATCGAGCCGGACTCGATCCTGCGCGCGCTGGCGCTGTCCCGGTTCGCCAAGACCCCGACCCTGGTCGGCGGCCAGATGCTGAACCTGCAGGAGCGCAGTCACCTGCACTCGATGGGCGAGGTGGTCAACCGCGGCATCTTCATGTGGTCGGCGGCCCCGAACGTCGAGTACGACCACGACTTCTCGCAGTACCCGCTCAACGACCGGGAGAACTCGAAGCTGCTGCACCGCCGCATCGACGTGGACTTCAACGGCTGGTGGATGTGCATGATCCCGCGCCAGGTCGCGGAGGAGATCGGCCAGCCGCTGCCGCTGTTCATCAAGTGGGACGACGTCGAGTACGGCCTGCGCGCCCGCGAGGCCGGCTACCCGACGGTGACCATGCCCGGCGCGGCCATCTGGCATATGGCCTGGTCCGACAAGGACGACGCCATTGACTGGCAGGCGTACTTCCACCTGCGCAACCGCCTGGTGGTCGCCGCCCTGCACATGCCGGGCAACGGCAGGGGAATGGTCGTCAACACGGTCAAGGCCACCCTCAAGCACCTGCTCTGCCTCGAGTACTCCACCGTCGCGATCCAGAACAAGGCCATCGCCGACTTCCTGCAGGGGCCGGAGCACATCTTCGAGCTGCTGCCCACCGCGCTCGGCGACGTCCGGGCGTTGCGCGAGGACTTCCCGGATGCCGTCGTGCTGCCGTCGTCCACGTCACTGCCGCTGCCCTCGGGGGCCGAGGTCGGTGCGGTCGGTGAGCCGGGTAACCCGCTCGCGAAGCTCGTCCGCCTCGGCAAGGGCCTTGTGCACAACGTCCGGCCCGCGCACGAGCAGCACCACGAGCGCCCGCAGCTCAACGTGCCGACCCTTGACGCGCGCTGGTTCCTGCTCTCCCAGGTGGACGGCGTCACCGTGACCACCGCGGACGGCCGCGGCGTGGTCTACCGCAAGCGGGACCCGCGTCAGGCCTGGGGCCTGCTGAAGGAGGCCATGCGGCTGCGCCGCGAGCTGGCCACCCGGTTCCCCGAGCTCAAGCGCGTCTACGCCGACGCGGTTCCGTCGTTGACCAGCAAGGAGAGGTGGGAGAGTGTCTTTCATTACCCGGCGTAGGCCAGAGGGTGCCCTGCTCGACGGCACCGTGACCACCGAGTCCGCCGCCGAGGTGAAGATCCTGGGCACCATCCAGTCCACCATCGGTGCACAGCCGGGCGTGATCGCCGCGGCCCGCGGCATGTCGCACTTCGGTGAGCACGCGCTCGGTTGGGTCGCGATCGCGGGCGTCGGCGCCGCGCTCGACCGGCCCCGCCGCCGCCAGTGGGCGGGTGTCGCGGTCGGCGCGGTCGGCGCGCACGCCGCCTCCATCGTCATCAAGCGGGTGGTCAGGCGTCCTCGGCCGAACGACCCGAGCGTGGCCGTCAACGTGTCGACGCCGAGCAAGCTCAGCTTCCCGTCGTCGCACGCCACGTCCACCACGGCCGCCGCGGTGCTCCTCGGCCGGCTGACCGGGCTACCCTTGCCCGCGGTGCTGGTGCCCCCGATGCTGCTCTCGCGGCTCGTGCTGGGGGTCCACTACCCGACCGATGTGCTTGCCGGATCCGCCTTGGGCGCAGCCTCGGCCGCAGTGGTGCTGCGTGCCGAACGGAAGTTTGGAGAGAAATGAGCGAGCACCCGACCGAGGTCTCCGGTCCGCCGAAGTCGCTGCCTGCCGGGATCGTCAAGGCACTGCGCCCGCGCCAGTGGGTGAAGAACGTCCTGGTGCTGGCCGCGCCGCTCGCCGCAGGCTCGGTGACCGAGGTGGACGTGCTGCTGCCGGTGGCGCTGGCGTTCGTCGTCTTCTGCATGGCCGCGTCCGGCATCTACCTGGTCAACGACGCGATGGACGTGGAGGCCGACCGGGCGCACCCGACCAAGCGCTTCCGTCCGATCGCCGCAGGCGTGCTGCCGGTCCGCCTCGCCTACGCGATGGCCGTGGTGCTGCTGGCCGGAGCCATCGGCCTGTCGTTCTTCGCGAACTGGCAGCTCGCGGTCGTGATGGCGGTGTACATCGGCATCCAGCTCGCCTACTGCTTCGGCCTCAAGCACCAGGCCGTCCTCGACATCTGCATCGTCTCGTCCGGCTTCCTGCTGCGGGCGATCGCCGGTGGCGTGGCCGCCGAGATCCCGCTGTCGCAGTGGTTCCTGCTGATCATGGCGTTCGGTTCGCTGTTCATGGCGGCGGGCAAGCGCTACGCGGAGTTGCAGCTCGCCGAGCGCACCGGTGCGAAGATCCGTAAGTCGCTCGAGTACTACACCGGCACCTACCTGCGGTTCGTCTGGACGCTCTCGGCGACCGCGGTGGTGATCTGCTACGGACTGTGGGCCTTCGAGCGGGACCAGGTCAACAACACCAACTGGTTCGCGATCTCGATGGTTCCGTTCACGATCGCGATCCTGCGGTACGCGGTCGATGTCGACGGTGGCGAGGCGGGGGAGCCGGAGGAGATCGCGCTCGGCGATCGGGTGCTCCAATTCCTCGCGATTGCTTGGATTGGAGCGGTGGGTGTCGCTGTCTATATCGTCTGACAGGCCCCAAGTGGAGAACGTCGAGGCCACCGAGCAGGCCGGCTCTGCCATGCGGTTTCCCGCATGGCTGCCCCGCTCGGTGTTCCTCGGCGGGATCGCGCTGACCGCCGCCCTCTTCGTCTGGGGTGGCTGGGAGCGCCGCTGGATCGCTGACGACGGGCTCATCGTGCTGCGCACGGTCCGCAACCTGCTCGCAGGAAACGGTCCGGTGTTCAACGCGGGGGAGCGGGTCGAGACCAACACCAGCACCATCTGGACCTACCTGGTGTACGCGTTCAGTTGGCTGACGGAGGCCCGCCTCGAATACGTGGTGCTCGGCATCGCGCTCGTGCTCTCCGGCGGTGCGATCGTGCTGGGCATGCTCGGGACCGGCGCGCTCTGGCGTGGGCTGGGCCGAGGCGCCGGTACTCTGCTGCTGCCCGCGGGCACGCTGGCCTACATCGCGGTGCCGCCCGCCCGCGACTACGCCACCTCCGGGCTGGAGTCCTGCCTGGTCATCTTCTGGATCGCCCTGCTGTGGCTGCTGCTGGTGCGCTGGACTCTGCGCCCGCCGACCACCGCCTCAGTGCTGATCCTCGCCTTCGTCGCCGGACTCGGACCGCTGGTCCGGCCCGAGATGGTCATCCTCGCCGGCCTCGCCCTGCTGATGATCTTCCTGGCGCCGGGCACCTGGAAACTGCGCGCGTCGATCGTCGCGGTCGCGGGTGTGGTCCCGGTCGGTTACCAGATCTGGCGGATGGGCTACTACGGGCTGCCCTATCCCAACACGGCGGTCGCCAAGGACGCCGGCGGCGCCAAGTGGGGTCAGGGCTTCACCTATCTGTGGAACCTGGTGGGGCCGTACTGGCTGTGGCTGCCGCTGCTCGTACTGGTCGTCGCGGTCCTGGTGACCCGGCCCTGGTCCGGCGCGCGCGCCGCGGCCGACACCGCGGGTGGATCCGCCGCCGTGAACACGGGCGGCACCGCCGCCGCGCGGTGGCAGTCGCGGCTGCGCACCCCCGGCGCAGTGGTCGCGGTCATCCTGGTCACCGGGCTGTTGCTGATGATCTACTCGCTGCGGGTCGGTGGCGACTTCATGCACGGCCGTGTGCTGCTGCCCGTGCTGTTCTGCTTCATGCTCCCCATCGCCGTGCTGCCGGTCCGTATCCCGGCCCGCGAGGAGTGGGGCAAGACCCGGTCCACCGCGCTGTTCGCGGTCGGTGCCGGAGCCTGGCTGATCACCGTGATCTGGGCGATCTCGGTGTCGAATTCGTCGGGCATGCCGAACGGCACCGTGGTCGGCAAGTCCGGGATCGTCGACGAGCGGAACTTCTACGCCCTCAACACCGGTCACGCGCACCCGATCCGCGCCGAGGACTACCTGGACTACCCGCGCATGCGCGCGATGGTCGAGGCGATCGCCAACACCCCTGACGGTGGCCTGCTGCTGCCCGCCGCGGCCTTCACCTACTGGGACGTGGTGCCGCCGCCGGAGCCGATCCCCGAGGGTGGCGCCGGGCACACGGTCTACTTCCTCAATCTCGGTATGACGAGCATGAACGTCGGCCTCGACGTGAAGGTGATCGACCAGATGGGCCTTGCCTATCCGTTGGCCGCGCACACCGAGCGGCTCGACGACGGCCGGATCGGTCACGACAAGGCCCTCTACCCGGACTGGGTGGTGGCCGACACCGGCATGGTCGATATTCACCCCTGGCTGCCCTGGTACATGGACGAGGACTGGGTGGCCGACGCCAAGGTCGCGCTCACCTGCCCCGAGACCCAGGAGGTGCTGGACTCGAGCCGGGGCGAGCTCACCCGTCCGCTTTTCATCCGCAATATCAAGCGCGCCTTCGAGTACGCCAAGTACCGTTTCGACCGGGTTCCGGCGTACGAGCTCCAGCGGTGCAACCTGGTGCCGCCTCCGCCGGTGGAACCCAGGTGAGCGGGCGTCGAGCAGGCCTTGCTTCCTTGGTCGTGCGAACTTGTCTCATTCGTGTAACGATGGCCCGTAACGGGCCGATATAGATGTCGTGTGTGCCTCGGGGAACACAAGCCGAGGCACCGTTTGTCAGTGCTCGCTGTGTGACATACGCTCCACCGAGCGCAGTGTGATCTTGATCAGTTCCACTGTCGCTGCCACATGTGTGGGGGCGACAGAGCATGGCTTCCGCCGGATCGTCGGGCCGCTTCGGCGGGCACCGCAGAGAAGAAAGAGAGCAGTATTCATGCGTATTGGCAGACCGAGGTTTTCTGAGCGCCTCAAGCAGCGCGCCCTCGGCCTCACAGCAGCCGCGCTCGTCCTGCCGATGGCTGCAGGTATTGCCGGCACCGCCGTCGCAGGCGCCGCCCCCGTCGCGCACCGCGCGCCTGCGGGAGGATTCGAAGAGGTCTTCGTGCCCTCGGCGATGGGCCCCATCAAGGTTCAGATCCAGTGGGCGGCCCGTGGTGGCAACGCCGCCCTGTACCTGCTCGACGGGTTGCGTGCGCGCAACGACCGCAACGCATGGTCCTTCGAGACGAATGCGCTCGACCAGTTCCGCAACGACAACGTCACCCTGGTGATGCCTGTCGGTGGTGAGTCCAGCTTCTACACCGACTGGATGTCGCCCTCGAACTTCAACGGGCAGAAGGGCACCTACAAGTGGGAGACCTTCCTCACTCAGGACCTGCCGGACTACCTGGAGACCCGTGGCGTCTCGCGTAGCAACAACGGCGTGCTCGGCCTGTCGATGGGTGGTTCGGCCGCACTGACCCTGGCCGCACACCACCGCGACCAGTTCAAGTTCGCCGGCTCGCTGTCGGGCTACCTGAACATCTCCGCGCCGGGCATGCGTGAGGCGATCCGCGTCGCGATGCTCGATGCCGGCCGCTACAACGTGGACGCCATGTGGGGCCCGCCGTGGAACAAGCAGTGGCTGCGCAACGACCCGTTCGTGTTCGCCCCGCAGCTCAAGGGCCTGTCGATGTACGTCTCGGCGGCCAGTGGCCTGCCCGGTGCGCATGACAACCCGCGCGCGCCGATCGACTACTTCAACACCTCGAATGCGATGGCGCTCGAGGCTCTCTCCCTCGCCAACACCCGCGCGTTCCAGGTCCGCCTCGGCACGCTCGGTATCCCGGCCACCTACAGCTTCCCGGCCAGGGGCACCCACGCGTGGAAGTACTGGCAGGACGAGCTCTGGAATGCGCGGCCGCAGATCCTGTCCGCGCTCAACGCCTGATCGACCGGCTTTCAGGTCGCGGCGTAAACGATGATGCCGCCCCTCGTGCCGATTCAGGCAACGTGGGGCGGCATCGCCATTTTCCGGTCCGGACCAGCACCGCGACCGGGGGGTCCTTACCCCGCAGAAGTAACAATTGCACCACCCGTCACAGCGCGTCACCCCCTGGCGCAGGTTCACTGCGTGTAAAAAGAGCACGAGTGTCGGTGTCGTTCGCACGACATCACTTGGGCCGGGGGGGAACGGTCGAGGTCCGGATATTCCGGACCGAGGTCACAGCACTGGGGCCAAACAGCAGAAGGAGTGTCACGGTCAGATGCGAACAGCACTGAGGAATCCGGGAACGCGTCCCGGGGGGAAGGCGTCCGCACCGGGCGCGCGCGGCAGGGTCTTGCGACTGCTCGCGGCCGCACTCGTGCTGCCGACCGCGGCCGGCCTGACCACCGCGACCGCGACCGCATTCGCGGCGCCTGAGGCCTCCGAGACCACGACCACGACCACGACGACCACCACGACGACGACGGCGCCGAAGGCGACCACGACGGCGAAGGTGCCTGCGGCCGAGACCCTCGAGCCGGTAGCCAGCACCACCGAGGCAGTCGCCACCACCACCGCGGCTCCCGCGCGGACCACGGTGGAGCAGACCACGACGGTCGCGCCGACCACCACGCCCGAGGCCGCGCCCGCCGCTGCCCCCCGGGCGCCGCAGGCCGCGCCGTCCGTCGCCCGCGCCGCTGCGCCGGTGCTGTCGCTCCCCGGCGTCTCCAAGGTCGAGTGGATCACCGATCGACGCGTGGCCCTGTGGGTGGACTCCGCCGCGATGGGCGCCCCGTTCCAGGTGCAGGTCCTGCTCGCCAGGGATTGGAACTCGCGGCCCGACGCATCGTTCCCCGCGCTGTACATGGTCGACGGTTTGCGCGCGCGCGACGACGAGAGCGGCTGGACGATCGAGACCGACGCCGCGAACTTCTACGCTGACAAGAACGTCAACGTGATCCTCCCGGTCGGCGGCGAGTCGAGCTTCTACGCCGACTGGCTCGAGCCGGACAACGGCAAGTTCTACAAGCTGGAGACCTTCCTGACGAAGGAACTCCCGCCGGTCCTCGAGGCCGGGCTGCGGACCACCACCACGCGCGGCATCATCGGCCTGTCGATGGGCGGCACCTCGGCGATGTTCCTCACCGAGCGCAACCCCGGCTTCTTCAAGTTCGCCGGGTCGTTCTCCGGCTACCTGAGCACCACCTCGCTCGGCATGCCGCAGGCGCTGCAGTACGCGATGACCGACGCGGGCGGCTACAACGTCTCGAAGATGTGGGGCCCGCCCGGCAGCCCGGCATGGGCGGCGCACGACCCGTACACCAACGCCGAGAAGCTCAGGGGCGTCAGCCTGTACGTTTCCAGCGGCAGCGGCATGACCGGTCCCTACGACCAGCCGTCCGGGATCCCCGGCGTCTCCACCAACTATGCGGGCATGGGTCTCGAGATCCTGTCCCGGCTCAGCTCGCAGAGCTTTGCCACCAAGCTGAACAAGCTCGGCATCCCCGCCCAGATCAACTACCGCCCGTCCGGCACGCACTCCTGGCCGTACTGGCAGTTCGAGATGCACCAGGCCTGGCCGCAGGTGGCCAATGCCCTCGGTGTCGACGCGAGCGCCCCGAACTGTGGCACCAGCGGCGCCATCGGCGATGTCGCGAACGCGAACGGTTGGCTCAGCGGTTGCGTCACCGGCGAGTACGACGTCGCGGGCGGCAAGGCGCAGGACTTCCGCAACGGCCGGATCTTCTGGTCGGGCGGTACCGGCGCGCACGTGCTGACCGGCATGATCGGCGGCTCGTACCAGGCCAACGGCGGTCCCGCGGGGCCGCTCGGACTGCCCACCACGGACGAGAACGGCACCCCGGACGGTCGTGGACGCTTCAACCACTTCCAGCACGGCTCCATCTACTGGACCCCGCAGACCGGCGCGCACGCGGTCCGCGGCGCGATCCGGGACGAGTGGTCACGTCAGGGCTGGGAGCGTGGACCGCTGGGCTACCCGATCCTCGACGAGGTGAAGGCACCGGGCAAGGATGGCGCGATCCAGGGCTTCGAGATCGGTGCGATGTATCACAGCCCGCCGAACGGGACCCACGCCGTTCAGGGCCTGATCATGAAGAAGTACGGCGAACTGGGCTGGGAGGGCGGCTGGCTCGGCTTCCCGAGGACCAGCGAGGTCCCGGTCAAGGACCTCGGCCGCTTCAACGAGTTCGAGAACGGCAACATCTACTGGAGTCCCCTGAGCGGGGCCTGGTCGGTGCGCAACGGCCCGATCTTCGACGCGTGGAAGAGCCAGAACTACGAGAACGGCAGGCTGGGCTTCCCGGTTGGTGACCAGCGCGACATCGCGGGTGGGATCCAGCAGGACTTCCAGGGCGGAAACATCACGGTCCGCAACGGCAAAGCAGAGATCCACAACCGTTAGCCCCCTTCGCGAACGGGCCGGTGGCCGGGTGAACCCGGCGACCGGCCCGTTCGCGTCGGTAGCCTGTTCATCGACACCCGCGTGGCCGTTGGCACCTCGTCCCCGGGTGGGTCGCACCCACAGATCACGAATCCGAGGACTGAACACCATGCTTGTTTCCACTCGTAACTCCCTGGCCCGGGCGCTCACGGTCGGCGCGCTCGCGGTAGTCACCGGCGGGCTCCTCGCCGGGTGTGGCAGCGACGACTCGACGGCCAGCAGCACGCCCACCCTGACCACCCATTCCAAGTCCGCGCCCGCACCCGAGACCTCGATCGAGGTGCCCCCGTTCACCACCCCGGCCGTCGCCGCGACCGCGCCCCCGGAAACGCCCCAGGCGGTCCCGAGCGGGTTCCCCGGCCCCACGGAGGCCCCCGCGCTCGACGATCGTGGAAAGGCCTACCTGGACGCCCTGAAGAAGGGCGGCATCGCCGTCGCCGACAACGGCGACATCGCCATCGTGACCGCGAACTACATCTGTGGCGCCAAGGTCAGCGGTGCGAACAGCGAGGAGGTCACCGCCTACGTCACCGGCATGGCGGGTGCGGAGGCCAGCATCACCGGTGCCACGATGACCCCGGAGCAGGCCGCCGCGGCCGCCCAGGTGTACATCGACGCCGCCAATACCCACTACTGCAAGTAGCCGCGGATGAATGCTGCCGGTCGCAAGGGCCGCAAGTCGGGGCGCGGTGCGCTGCGCCTGCTCATCGTGCTCATCGTGGTGCTGCTCCTCGCGCTCGTCGCGCTGGTGGCCTGGTACCTGCTGGCCGGGCGGGTGCCCGCGCCGCCACCGGGCCCCGGCCCTGAGCCGGAGCGGCCAAGCGCACAGCCGGCGAGCTGCCCGGACGTCCAGGTGGTTGCCATCCCGGGCACCTGGGAATCGAGCGCGATCGACGATCCCTTCAACCCGGGCGCGAACCCGGCGTCGTTGATGCTCAACATCACCAGGCCGCTGCAGGCGCAGTTCGAGGGCCAGCGCGCGGAGGTGTACACCGTCCCGTACGTGGCGCAGTTCTCGAACCCGGTGGCGCTGCCGCCGGACGGTCAGACGTCGTACAACAAGAGTCGCGGCGAGGGCACCGCCAGGGCCAGCGAGGCCATGTCGGCCATGCACGCGAACTGCCCGCTCACCAACTTCGTGCTGATGGGCTTCTCGCAGGGCGCGGTCATCGCCGGCGACCTCGCGTCATCGATAGGCGAGGGCACCGGGCCGGTGCCCGCGGACCTGGTGCTCGGTGTCGGGTTGATCGCGGACGGCAGGCGTGAGCCAGGCACGGCCCAGATCATCGGCGTGCCCGTGGCCGGTGTGGGCGCCGAGCTGTCGCTCGGCGGCCTGAAAGTGCCGGGAATGACGATGACCGGGCCCCGGCCGGGTGGCTTCGGGTCGCTCGGCGATCGGGTGGTCGACATCTGCGCGCCGTCGGACGGCATCTGCGACGCGCCACCGAACGCCTTCAAGCCGGTGAATTTCCTCGCGAGCCTCGCCCGGATCGGCGAGTACATCAACAACCCGGTGCATGCCATGTACAACTCGTTCGTGGTGGACCAAAAAGGCAGCACGGCCACGCAGTGGATGGCAAACTGGGCGGCCGACAAGGTGAGGTCCGCGCCGACCCCCGCTCACGAATAGTGGGAACGGTGCGATGCCGATAGAGTGTCCCACCGGCCACGTTGCCGTACCGCGCCGTCCAGATCCCCCGTTCTGCCCAGGTTTCAGGAGAAGTGATCGATGAGTTCCGCCGACGCACCCGCGCCGCGTAAGTTCCGGTTTGCCGCCGGCGGAGAGGGAAACGCCGAAGAGGGCGGTGCCCGCCGGTTCATCAAGTTGGCCCAGAAGGCCGAGGAGCTCGGCTACGACAGCTTCATGATTCCCGACCACCTCGGTAACCAGGTCGGCCCGATCGCCGCGCTTGGTGCCCTCGCGGTGGCGACGGACAAGATCCGGATCGGGACCGCGGTGCTGGCCAACGGGTTCCGACACCCGGCTGTGCTGGCCAAGGATGCGGCGACGATCGACGTGCTCTCCGGCGGACGGCTCGAGCTCGGTATCGGTGCGGGCTGGATGAAGGAAGAGTTCGACAAGGGCGGCATCACGTACGACAGCCCGGGCGTGCGCATCGCCAAGCTCGCGGAGTCCCTCGAGATCCTCGACACGCTGCTGCGCGGCCAGGAGTGCAACTTCCAGGGCGAGTACTACCAGATCAACGGGCTCAAGGGCAGCCCGCGGCCCCGGCAGGGCCCACGCCCGCCCATCGTGGTCGGCGGCGGAGGCCCGAAGATGCTGGCGCTGGCCGCCAAGTACGCGGACATCATCTCGCTCGCCCCGCCCAGCAACAAGGACGGCAAGATGCTGCTGTCCGGCATCACGATGGAGGCGACCGCCGCGCGGGTCGAGCGCATTCGCGAGGCAGCGGGCGACCGGTTCGACGACATCGAACTGAACTGGACCATCACCACGATCATGCCGACCGATGATCGGGAGGCGATGGCCGAGATGGCGCTGGCGGCCCTGGACAACGGGTACCCGCCGAACATCGAGGTGGACGTCAAACTCACGGTGGAGCAGATCCTGAACTCCCCGTATCTCGCATTCGGCTCCTACGAGGAGATCGCGGACCAGATCCGCAGCGTGCGGGCGCAGACCTCCATGTCCTACGTGGGGATCTTCCCCACGCAGATGGAGGCATTCGCTCCGGTGATACCCCTGCTCAAGGGTGAATGAGAACGGCACTGTCTGTAACATGCTGTTGGTTTGGGATGGGGCGCGCGTCGTTACCGATCTGAGATCTGCACGCATTGCCACCACTAGTCACTATTTGCACGTTCCCACGCGGCTGCAGGGGATGAAGCTCACCGGTGTTCGTCACGATCACTGGGAGCTTGCCTTGGAGGAGAAGGTATGAAGAACTTCGATGACTACGTCGACGAAGCCGGCAACATCAGGCTGATGCCCGGCAGCACCCTCGTCGATCACGTCGAACAGCACACCCGCGAGAACGCGGACGAGCTGGCATACCGCTATATCGACTACTCGCGCGAGCGGGACGGTGAGGTGCTCGAGCTCACCTGGACCCAGTTCGGCAACCGGCTGCGCGCCGTCGCCGCCCGCCTGCAGCAGGTGACCGAGCCCGGTCAGCGTGTCGCGATCCTTGCCCCCCAGGGCCTGGACTACGTCATCTCCTTCTTCGCGGCGATGCACGCGGGCACCATCGCGGTTCCGCTGTTCGATCCGGACGAGCCCGGCCACGGCGACCGCCTGCACGCGGTCCTCGGCGACTGCAAGCCGTCGGCGATCCTCACCGCATCCACCTCGGCCGCGGGCGTCCGCCAGCTCTTCCGTTCGCTGCCCGCGGCTGAGCGCCCCCGCATCATCGCGGTGGACGCGATCCCCGACACCGTCGGCGAGACCTGGGTGTACCCCGAGATCGGGCTCGACGACATCGCGTACCTGCAGTACACCTCCGGTTCGACCCGGGTGCCCGCCGGCGTGGAGATCACCCACCGGGCGGTCGGCACCAATGCGCTGCAGATGGTCGACGCGATCGAGCTGACCACCGATTCCCGCGGCGTCACCTGGCTGCCGCTGTTCCACGACATGGGCCTGCTCACGGTGATCCTGCCCGCGCTGGGCGGCAAGTACATCACCATCATGTCGCCGCGCGCGTTCGTGCAGCGCCCGTACCGCTGGATCAAGGAGCTGGCCGCGATCACCGACGGCGCAGGCACCTTCGCCGCGGCACCGAACTTCGCCTTCGAGCACGCCGCCGCCCGCGGACTGCCGAAGGACGGCGAGACCCTCGACCTGAGCAATGTCATCGGCCTGATCAACGGCAGCGAGCCGGTCACGACCTCGTCGATGCGCAAGTTCAACGACGCGTTCGGGCCGTACGGGCTGCCGAAGACCGCGATCAAGCCGTCCTACGGCATGGCCGAGGCGACGCTGTTCGTCTCGTCGACCAAGCACAGCGACGAGGCCAGGGTCATCTACGTGGACCGCGCCAAGCTCAACGAGGGCCGCATGGTCAAGGTCGACAAGGACGCCGAGGGCGCCATCCCGCAGGTCTCCTGCGGCTACGTCTCGCGCAGCCAGTGGGCAGCGATCGTGGACGCCGACACCGGCGCCGAGCTCGAGGACGAGAACGTCGGTGAGATCTGGCTGCACGGCAACAACATGGGCCAGGGCTACTGGGGTCGTCCCGAGGAGACCGAGCAGACCTTCCACAACCGGTTGTCCTCCACGATCGCCTCGGGTAGCCACGCTGACGGCGCGCCCGAGGACTCGAACTGGATGCGCACCGGTGACTACGGCGTCTACGTCGACGGCGAGCTGTACATCACCGGCCGCGTCAAGGACCTGGTGATCGTCGACGGCCGCAACCACTACCCGCAGGACCTCGAGGCCACCGCGCAGGAGGCGAGCGCCGCGCTGCGTCCGGGCTTCGTCGCGGCGTTCGCGGTGCCCGCGAACCAGCTGCCGAAGGAGGTGTTCGAGGCAGGCACCGGGCTGACCTTCGACGCCGACGACGCCTCCGAGCAGCTCGTTCTGGTCGGCGAGCGGGCGCCGGGCGCGGGCAAGGCCGATCCGGCACCGATCGCCGACGCGGTGCGCGCGGCGATCTCCACCCGGCACGGTGTGACCGCCCGGGACGTGCTGCTGGTGCCCGCCGGATCCATCCCGCGTACCTCCAGCGGCAAGATCGCACGGCGTGCCTGCAAGGCCGCATACATCGAGGGGACGCTCCGTGGTGGTTACACGCAGACCGCGTTCCCCGATAGCGTGTAAAACAACCTTCTTCTTGACGGGTAGCGTGGTGTGTTGATGGCTGAGACAGAGATGACGGTCGCGCAGCTGCGCGAATGGCTGCGCAACTGGGTTGCCGAGGCGACCGGGCAACCGGTCGATCAGATCTCGGATGACCGTCCGATGGAGGAATTCGGGCTCTCGTCCCGGGACGCCGTCGCTCTGAGCGGGGAGATCGAGGAACTCGTCGGCATCACGCTGAACGCCACGGTCGTCTATCAGCACCCCACGATCGCCGCGCTGGCGACCCTGATCATCGAGGGTGAGCCCGAGGTCCCGGACGAGCCCGAGGATGCGGCGTTCTACGCGATCAAGAACACGTCGCAGTCGCACGACATCGCGATCGTCGGCCTGGCGAGCCGGTTCCCAGGAACCGGTCACACCCCCGACGAGATGTGGCGACTGCTCATCGAGGGCCGCGACGCCGTCACGGACCTGCCGGAGGGGCGCTGGGCGGAGTTCGCCGCCGACCCGACAGTGGCCGCGGCCATCGAGAAGGCCAACACCAAGGGTGGCTACCTCGACGACGTCAAGGGCTTCGACGCGGAGTTCTTCGCGATGTCGCCGCTCGAGGTCCGCAACGTCGACCCGCAGCAGCGGTTGGCGATGGAGCTCACCTGGGAGGCGCTCGAGCACGCCCGCATCCCGGCCAGCGAGCTCAAGGGCGAGCAGGTCGGTGTGTTCATCGGCAGCTCCGCCAACGACTACCAGCTGCTCGCGGTCAGCGACCCGGTGCACGCGCACCCCTACGCCCTGACCGGCACCTCGACCGCCATCGTCGCGAACCGGGTGTCCTACTACTTCGACTTCCGCGGCCCCTCCGTCGCGATGGACACCGCGTGCTCGTCCTCGCTGGTGGCCGTGCACCAGGCGGTGCGCTCGCTGCGCACCGGTGAGTCGGACCTCGCGCTCGCGGGCGGCGTCAACATGCTCGTCGCGCCGCCTGCCACGCTCGGCTTCGACGAGACCGGCATCCTCACCGAAGACGGCAAGATCAAGGCCTTCTCCTCCGACGCGAGCGGCATCGTCCGCGCCGAGGGCGGCGGCCTGGTCGTGCTCAAGCGTCTCGAGGACGCCGAGCGCGACGGTGACGAGATCCTCGCGGTGATCGCGGGCTCGGCCGTCAACCAGGACGGCCGCTCCAACGGCATGCTCGCCCCGAACCCCGATGCGCAGGCCGCCGTGCTGCGCAGCGCCTACCGCGACGCGGGCATCGCCCCGTCCGGCGTCGACTACATCGAGGCGCACGGCACCGGCACCATCCTCGGCGACCCGATCGAGGCGGACGCCCTCGGCCGCGTCGTCGGCCGCGGCCGTTCGGCCGACCGGCCCGCCCTGCTCGGCTCGGCGAAGACCAACTTCGGTCACCTCGAGGCCGCCGCCGGCGCCGCGGGCCTGATCAAGGTGGTGCTCGCGATGCGGGAGGACAAGCTCCCCCCGTCGCTGAACTACGCGGGCCCGAACCCGTACATCGACTTCGACAAGGCGCACCTGCAGGTGATCCCCGAGGCCACCGACTGGCCGCGGTACACCGGCCGCGCCGTCGCGGGCGTCTCCGGCTTCGGCTTCGGCGGCACCAACGCGCACGTCGTGGTCCGCGAGTACGAGGCGCCTGCGGCGCCCGTGAGCGCTTCTGGCCCGGACGGGGACCAGAAGGACTCACAGGCAGCGGAGCTGCTCGATGTCGAGGTGGAGGCAGCGGGCGTGCTCGCCGACGCCGCCGAGTCGATGGGCGTCGAGCCGGTCGCGGACGCGGAGCCGGCCGAGGCCGACGCGGAGCCGACGCCGGTGCTGCTCGCGGTGTCCGCCTCGATGCCCTCGCGCCGCCGCCGCGCCGCCGCCGACCTGGCCGACTGGCTGGAGACCGAGGCAGGCAGCACGACCCCGCTCGAGGACGTCGGCCGCACGCTGGCCCGCCGTAACCACGGCCGGTCCCGCGCGGTGGTGCTCGCACGCACCCGAGCCGAGGCCATCACCGGCCTGCGCGCGGTCGCCGCGGGCAAGCCCGGCCAGGGTGTGCTGTCCGCGGACGCGCCCGCCTCCAACGGGCCGATCTGGGTGTTCTCGGGCTTCGGCTCGCAGCACCGCAAGATGGCCAAGCAGCTCTACCTGAACAACGCCGTGTTCCGGAAGACGGTCGACGAGGTCGACGAGCTGATCGAGTACGAGGCCGGCTACAAGATGGCCGAGAAGTTCCTCGACGACTCGGTGGACTACGACGTCGAGACCGCGCAGGTCGGCATCTTCACCATCCAGATCGGCCTGGCCGCGGTGCTCCGCCACCACGGCGCCGACCTGGAGGCCGCGGTCGGCCACTCGATGGGCGAGGCGGCCGCCGCGTACGTCACCGGCGGGCTCTCGCTCGAGGACGCGGTCCGGGTCATCACCGCCCGCTCCCGGCTGATGGGCGAGGCCGAGTCGACGCTGTCCGGCGACGACATCCGGTTGATGGCGCTCGTGGAGTACAGCGCCGCCGAGATCGAGGCCGTGCTCGGCGACTTCCCGCACCTCGAGGTCTGCGTGTACGCCGCGCCGACCCATACCGTCATCGGTGGCCCGCAGCCCGAGGTGGAGGCCATCGTGGCCCGCGCCGAGGCCGAGGAGAAGCTCGGCCGGATCCTGCAGACCAAGGGCGCCAGCCACACCTCGCAGGTCGACCCGATCCTGGGCGAGCTCGCCGCGGAGCTGGCCGGCATCGAGCCGCACAAGCTGAAGGCCGGGCTGTACTCCTCGGTCGACAAGGAGACCTTCTACCGCGCCGGGCACGACCCGATCCACCCGGTCGAGTACTGGACCAAGGGCCTGCGGCACAGCGTGTACTTCACCAACGCGGTCCGCCTCGCCGTCGACGCCGGGCACACCACGTTCGTCGAGCTGGCCCCGAACCCGGCGACGCTGATGTCGGTCGCGGCCACCGCATTCGACGCGGGACTGCACGACGCGCAGCTGATCCCGACCCTCAAGCGCAAGGAGGACGAGGAGCTGGGCGTGCTCACTGCCCTCGCCCAGCTCTACGCCCACGGCCACCCGGTGAACCTGCCGTCGCTGTTCTCCGACGGCGGCTACGCGGACCTGCCGCGGACCGCGTTCCTCCGCAAGGAGCACTGGCTCGACATCCGCATCTCCTCGGGCGGCAACGCCCGGGTGCCCGGTGCGCACGTCTCGCTGCCCGACGGCAGGCACGTGTGGGAGGTCGAGGCCGCCGCGGTTTCCGACCTGAACGCGCTGGCGACCGAGGCCGCCGCGCAGGTGCTCTCGGACGTGGTGCTGACCGCGGCCGTCACGCACGGCGAGGTCCCGGCCGCTGGCACGCTGACCACCACGCTGAACCCGCACCCGGGCGGTGCGTCGCTGCAGGTGCACGCCAAGATCTCGGACGGCTTCGCGCTGCTGCTCGACGCGGTGGTCACCGCGGGCGAACCGCTGCCCGAGCTCGTCGTCGCCGCGCCTGCGCCCCGCTCCAGCTCCCCGATGGAGGAGCTGCCCGAGGTGGTCGAGTCCTTCGGTGACCGTTGGGACCCGAGCAGCTCGCAGTCGATGGAGGAGCGGCTGGCGCTGATCGTCGCCGAGTCCATGGGCTACGCGCCCGAGGACCTGCCCGCCGAGATCCCGCTGATCGAGCTGGGACTGGACTCGCTGATGGCGGTGCGGATCAAGAACCGCGTCGAGTACGAGTTCGACATCCCGCAGCTGCAGCTGCAGGCGGTCCGCGACGCGAGCCTGCGCGAGGTGGAGAAGTACCTGCGCTACGCGATCGACAACCGTGAAGAGGTCGCGGCGCTCGCCGAGCAGCAGCGCGTCGAGAAGGAGACCGCTGGGACCGAGGAGGCTTCCGCCGCACTCGATTCCGCCCTCTCCGACGAGACCACCAGCCCTGTCGCAGAGGCCGAGGAGATTCTCGCCGCGGCCGAGCAGGAGTCATCCGACGGGGAGATCAACGTCCCGCCGCGCGACGCCGCCGAGCGCCTCACGTTTGCGACGTGGGCCGTGGTGACCGGAAAGTCCGCGAAGGGCATCTTCAACATCCTTCCCGTTCTCGACGACGACACCGTCGAGAAGTTGGCCGCTCGCCTGACCGAGCGCGCCGGTGGCGAGGTGAGCTTCGACGACGTCCTCGACTGCGAGACCGTCGAGCAGCTCGCCGAGAAGGTGCGCCCGCACCTCGAGGACGCAGGCAAGATCGAGGGCCTGGTGCGTGCACTGCGCGCCCGGCCCGAAGGTTCGTCCGCCGTACCGGTTTTCGTGTTCCACCCGGCCGGCGGCTCGACCGTCGCGTACGAGCCGCTGCTCAAGCGGCTTCCCGCGGGCACGCCGATGTACGGGTTCGAGCGCACCGAGGGCCCGATCGAGGTGCGCGCCCGCGAATACCTGCCGCTGATCAAGGAGATCCAGGGCGACGGGCCGTACGTGCTGTACGGCTGGTCGCTCGGTGGTGTCCTCTCCTACGCGGTGGCCAAGCTGCTGCGCGAGGAGGGCAAGGACGTCCGTGTCGTCGGCCTCATCGACACGGTGATGGCGGGCGAAGAGGTCGAGGAGACGCCCGAGGAGATCAAGAAGCGGTGGCAGCGGTACGCCGCTTTCGCGAAGAAGACCTACAACATCGATGCGCCGCTGCCGTACGACAAGCTCGCCGCCGCCGAGTCCGACGACGATCAGATCCAGATCCTGATGGACATGCTCAAGATGAGCGGCGCGAAGATCCCCGGCGGCATCATCGAGCACCAGCGCACCTCCTGGCTGGACAACCGGGCACTGCAGACCGCGAACCCGGACAAGTACGACGGCGACGTCGTCCTCTACATGGCGGACAAGTATCACGACGACGCGATCGCGCTCGAACCGTCGTTCGGGACACGCGCGCCCGACGGCGGCTGGGGGAAGGTCGCCTCGAACCTGGAGATCGTCTACGTCGGTGGCGATCACATCCAGATCGTGGACGAGCCGTACATTGCCAAGGTGGGGGCGGACCTGACCAAGAAGCTGGCCGACATCGAGGCCGAGAAGCGGAGCAACTGAGTGAGCACCACCACGGCTGAGAAGCTGGCGGACCTGCGCGAAAAGCTCGAGCTGTCGAAGGCCCCGGGTAACCCGAAGGCCATCGCGAGGCGCGCGGAGAAGGGACTCCCGACCCCGCGCGAGCGCATCGACATGCTGCTCGATCCGGGCAGCTTCGTCGAGGTCGGCCAGCTCGCCCGGATGGCGGGCGATCCGACCAACCCGTACGGCGACGGGGTCGTCACCGGGCACGGCACGGTCGAGGGCCGGCCGGTCGCGGTGTTCTCGCACGACCAGACCGTCTTCGGTGGCGCGGCGGGCGAGATCTTCGGCCGGAAGGTCGCTGCCATCATGGATTTCGCCATCAAGATCGGGTGCCCCGTCGTCGGCATCAACGAGTCCGCGGGCGCCCGCATCCAGGACGCCGTGTCCTCGCTCGCGTGGTACGCCGAGATGGGCAGGCGGCAGGAGCCGCTGTCCGGCCGGTGCCCGCAGATCTCGATCATCCTCGGCAAGTGCGCCGGCGGAGCCGTCTATGCGCCGATCAACACCGACGTCGTGATCGCGACCGAAGAGTCGTACATGTTCGTCACGGGTCCGGACGTCATCAAGTCCGTCACCGGCGAGGACGTCAGCCTCGACGAGTTGGGCGGCGCCCGGAACCAGGCCAAGTACGGCAACGTGCACCACGTCGCGGCGGACGAGAAGGCCGCGTTCGAGTGGACGCGGGAGTACCTGAGCTACATGCCGTCCAGCTGCACGGAGCAGCCCCCGATCGTCAACCCCGGTCTCGAGCCGGAGATCACCGAGGACGACCTCTCGCTCGACACGTTCATGCCGGACGCCGACAACGCCGGTTACGACATGCACGACGTGCTGCTCAAGATCTTCGACGACGGGAACTTCCTCGAGGTCCGAGGTCAGGCCGCATCCAACCTCATCACCGGTTTCGCGCGGGTGGACGGCCGCCCGGTGGGCGTCGTCGCGAACCAACCCCTGCACCTCTCGGGTGCGCTGGATGCTGACGCCTCGGACAAGGGCGCTCACTTCGTGCGCATCTGCGACGCGTACAACATCCCGCTGGTGTTCGTCGTGGACACCCCCGGCTTCCTGGTCGGGGTGGAGCAGGAGAAGGTGGGCGTCATCAAGCGCGGCGGCCGGTTCCTGTTCGGGTACGTCGAGGCAACGGTTCCGAAGGTCACCGTCGTGGTGCGCAAGGCGTACGGCGGCGCCTACGCGGTGATGGGTTCCAAGCAGCTCGGCGCCGACGTCAACCTGGCCTGGCCGACCGGCCGGATCGCCGTCATGGGGGCGGAGGGCGCCGTCAACATCATCGGTCGCCGGCAGCTCGAGGCGGCAGGCGACAACGCCCCCGCGGTGCGCCGCCAGCTCATCAACTTCTATAACGAGCATGTCGCGACCCCGTACATCGCGGCGGAGCGTGGCTACATCGATGCGGTGATCGAGCCGTCGACCACCCGCCTCGAGATCCGCAAGGCGCTGAACCTGCTGCGCGACAAGGAGCTCCCCAAGAACCCGCGCAAGCATTCGCTGATCCCGTTCTGACGCAGGGCGATCGCGTCGCCCGCCGGGCTCACGCCGGATCGACCGGTCCGGTGCCGGGGTCCGCGGTCGGCGTCAGCAACCGCGTCCGCATCAGGTCGAGGACCTGGTCGAGCGCGGCACGGGTGGGCTGACCGGGCTCGTCGATGAGGTGCTCGGTCAGCACCGAGTGCGGGGGCAGTAGGCCGTCCGGGTTCGCGGCGCCGCCGTCGATCTCGACGGCGACGAAGGCGTCGCCGAGCTGTTCGCGGAGGAAGTCGAAGCGCTCGGCCGGTGCGAGACGGTCGGAGTCGAAGCGCAGTCCCAGGACGGTCAGCCCTTTCGCACAGCGCTGCTTCACCCTGGCCAGGTCGCAGGGCGAGATGTCGATGGTCCGCCGTCGTCGCGCGGAGACGCCGAGGGGCAGCGAGGGCTGCGACAGGACGGGCGCGACCAGGACGTCGTCCACGGCCATCGCGAGCGCGTAGCCGCCGGTGAAGCACATGCCGACCGCGCCGACGCCCGGTCCGCCGCACCGATCGTGCTCGTGGGCCGCCAGCGCCCGCAACCACGTGACCACCGGCGAGCTGCGCCCGGTCGCCAGCATCGTGAACTCGCGGCTGACACAGACGGGGACCATCGTGGTGACCGCGTTGACGGCCGTCGCGACCATTCCGTGGGTGCCCGGATCCGGGTCCCGGCCGGGGTCGCCGAACAGGTGCGGAAGCACTGCCGTGCACCCGATCTCGGCGACGCGGCGGGCGAACTCGAGCACCTTCGGGGTGATGCCGGGGATCTCCGCCATGATGATCACCGCCGGGCCGGTGCCGCGGCGGTAGATCGCGCGCGTCGTGCCGTCGTGGGTGAAGCGTGCGGCCTCGAAATCGCTCAGGTCGTCGTCCGGCATGTACCGAGTATGCGGCCGCCGACCCCCCGATGCGACGAAGACCGGCTCCCCGTGTGGCGAGCCGGTCTTCGTCGTGCGGGCGCGACTACTTCTCGTACACGCGCATCATGCCTGGGCTCCAGAAGCCGGAGCGTCGCACCTCGCCGGTGTCGACGACGGCGGCCTCAGCCTGGGGGAAGTACGGCGTGTACCGCTCCAACGCGCCCCAGTCGCGGCCCCAGTCGTGGGCCAGGTAGGTCGGCACCGTGGACGCCTCCGCGAGCATCTCGGTCCAGCCGAGCGGTCCGCCGTTCTCGTGGGACTGCCAGGTGTCGGTGGAGCTGACCGCGAGCGGCCGGTCGGGGAGGATGCGGAATCCGGGGACCTCGGCAACGCCGTACTTGTGGTCGAACGGGCGCTGGCAGGGGAACTGCAGGCCGACCGCCCAGTCGAGCAGCACCGGCTGGGTGGTGCCGATGTAGTCGTTGAGCGACTGCAGCTGCGGCACCCGCGGCGGGGTGAACGCGAGCCACTGATCGCCGGTCAGGTTCGGGTCGTTCGCGACGATCCGGACCACGTCGGTGCCCGCGGGCAGCTCGTCGATCGGGATCCGCAGGTTCCGCCACGACGGCGCAGGGCCGATGTCCTTGGGCAGGTAGGTGCCAAGCGCGGTGATCGTGCCGTCGGCCTCGCGGTGCCCGGACTCGAGCAGCAGCGACTGACCGTAGGTGACCTCGCCGTCCTTGCTCTCCGACCAGATGCGGCCTGCCGCGGAGATCACGACCAGCGGCGACTGCTCGCTGCGCGCGGGCAGCCCGTACCAGCTGGAGGTGAGGCTGGCAGGCTCCTGGACCCCGGTCTGGTAGCTGCCGAGGATCGGCGTGGTCGCGGGGTTCAGCCCGTACGGCAGCTTGACGTTGCTGCCGTTGACGCCGACCGCCCCGGTGCCGCCCTCGGTGCCGGCGTTGGAGCCGGTGGCGAAGTTGGCGCCCACCGACTGGCCGTCGGTGTTCGACTGGCCTGGCTTGACCTCGGTGTAGTCCGCGGACAGGTCGGTGGGCACGCCGTTCGGGCTGAACCCGGTCGGCTTGCTGCCCCCGAGCGGGTCGTTCGGGTTCGCGGGCGGGTCGGCCGGGTCGAAGACCGGCTGCAGCCGGCCCGCATTCGGGTCCGCCTCGGTCAGCACGGCGTCGGCCAGGCCGCACGGCGATCCGGTCACGGCGTCGATGTTGGAGCGGGCCAGCGAGTACGCCGGGTACTGGGAGACCGCGCCCTTGGCCAGCGAGAGCACCTCGAACAGCACCATCAGCGCGGCCACCACGGTCAGCGGCACGGCCGCGAACTTCTTGATGCGCCTGCCCTTCTCGCTGGACGCCTTCACCTCGGTGCCGATGAAGTCCTCACGGAAGTACTGCCAGGCGACGACCAGCACGGCGACGACGAACAGTGCGAGCAGTGCCGAGTTGAGCTGCCTGCCGCCGAGCGAGACGGTCTTGTCGAACCACGGGATGCCGTAGCTGGAGACGTACCACCAGCCGTTGATGCCGGAGAAGGAGAACGCGAGCACCAGGAGCAGTCCCGCCGCGAACATGGTGCGGTTGCGGCGCGAGCGCAGCGCGGAGGCGGAGACCGCCACCGCGGTGAGCGCGGCAAGCGAACCGGCGATGCCCGCATACGCACCGAAGTGGTGGGTCCACTTGGTGGGGTTGAACATCATGAAGAAGATGGTTCCGAACACCACGCCGAGCAGGCGCCACGAAGGGCCGACGGCCGCACCGGGGATCTTCTTGCGGCGCAACAGCACGAACAGGGTGGTGAACAGGCAGAGGATCATCACCAGGAACGCGAACCGCCGGGCCACGGAACCGTCGACCGTCTGCACGAACAGGTAGTAGTACCGGAGGAACTCCTCGTACCAGTTCATGTTCGGCCCGATCAGGCTGCGCACCCTGGTGGCCTCGCGGACGCCCGCGAAGGTCTGGTCGGCGAACACCACGACGAGCACCACGGTGCCCGCCGCCGTCAGCGGCGCGATCAGCGGCCAGGCGCCGACCTCGCGGTGCCTGCGGACCAGGATCCGGACCATCGGCCGGGCGCCTGCCAGCAGGGCCGCCACACACATCAGGCCGGTCGGGGCGGCGCCGAGCGAGAACGCGGCGATCACGATAGCGACCGCGGCGGGCAGCAGCCTGCCGGTGGCGATGGCGCGCTCCACCGAGCACCAGGTCAGCAGCGCGCCGAGGGCCACGATCGGCTCCGGGCGCAGGCCGTTGTTGTAGGCCATCCAGAACGCGAGGAACACCAGCCCGCCGGTCCACACCGCGGCCGAGCTGTGCCGGACCGCGCGACCGAGGCGGGGGATCACCTCGCGGCTGATGACCAGCCAGCAGAGGATGCCTGCGAGCAGTGCGGGCAGGCGCATCCACGGGCTTGCCGTGGAGATCTTAGCCATCGCGGCCAGCACCTCGTAGTACCAGCCGAACGGGGCCTCGGGGACGCCGAACCAGCGGAAGTAGTTGGCCATGTAGCCGGCGTGCTCCGACACCCGGGCCATCGTCAGCAGGTAACCGTCGTCCGCGGTGTTCGCGCCGATGAAGTGCCAGACCAGGAGGACGCCGACGACCGCGCCGTCGACCGGCTTGAACCGCCACCAGTGCGACGGGAAGAAGCGCCGGTGGCCGCGGCCGTCGGTGCCGTCGAGTCGGGCCAGCGCGACCAGCGAGGAGATGGTCAGTAGGACCGCGAGCACCATCGCCGCGCTCTTGATCAGCGTCGGCGAGGAGGTGAACCGGGAATCGATGTTCGCCGTCAACGAGAGTCCGGCGGGCGCGGGGCCGTCCAGGCTGGTGAAGACTCCCACCACCTGCGGCCGCAGGTCTCCGGTCAGGGTTCCGGTGACCGGGTTGCCGCCGATGGACAGCCCCTCGAACGTGGCGGTGGTGCTGTTGATGTCGGAGCTGAAGGTGATGGCCGTGCAGCCACCGGCCTCGACCCGGGCCCGCGGGGCGGACGCGACGACCACGTTGCGGACGAGCACGTCAACGGTCTCGGCGGTGACCCGCATGAACATCGCGTTGAGCGGGGCCTCCGTGCCCTGCGGCGGGGCGGTGGCCAGCAGCAGGCCGCCCTCCGCGGGCAGCTCGCGGACCAGCGCGCACGGCACCGTCGCCTGCAGGTCGATCGGCACCTGGGCCATCAGCGGCGCGTCGACGCTCGCGGTGACCCCGGCCTGCGGCCAGTTCAGGGTGGACGTCGTCTGGGTGACCGGCAGGAACGGGGTCGCCAACGCGAACAGCGCACCGAGCAGACCGGTGACGACCGCGATCAGCCGCGCGGTGCGGTACTTCGCTCTGAAGTCGACCGGTGGCGGCGGTACGGAAATGGCTGGTTCAGTGGCTGTCACGACGTCGGGCACGGTTCACGATGGTAGGCGAGGGTCGGTCGGCGTTCACATCGCTACGGAGAATCTCCCCAATCGGTGATCCACGCCCCCGTGGCTCGGCTCTCCGCCCCAGCTCAGCGGCCTGGTCGGTCGCCGCGGCGGAGGGGATCGGCTGCGATCGCGGGGTTCGCGATCGCAGCCGCCGTCACCGTGCCGGGATCGGCCCCGGGTCCCACAGCCCGGACCGGGTCACGGTCGCGGTGTCCACCCGGGCGGGCACCGCGGATTCGTCGAGCGGCGTGAACCGCTCCAGCGAGCCCCAGTCGCGGTCCCAGTCGCGGTCGAGGTAGCTGGGCATCGTCTCCGCGCTGAGCAACAGGTCGGTCCAGCCGAGCGGTCCGCCGCCGAGGCTGTCCTGCCAGCCGTTGGTGGAGTCGGCGCCGACCCGGTCCGGCAGGATCCGGTACTCGGGCGCCTCGGCGACCCCGTACTCGTGGTCGAACGGCCGCTGGCAGGGGAAGGACAGGCCGACGGACCAGTCCAGCAGCACCGGTGCGCTCGAACCGACCACCTCGTTCAGCGTCCGCAGCTGCGGTACCCGGGGCGGCGTGACGGCCAGCCACTGCCGCTGGGAGAGGTCGTGGTCGTTCGCGACCAGCCGCACGGCGGTGGCATCGGCCGGGATGTCGGCCATCGGGACCCGGAGGTTCCGCCACGACGGCGACGGGCCGATGTCGATGGGCAGCAGGCTGCCGCGTGCCTCGATCGTGCCGTCGGCAGCGGGGGCGCCGTACTCGACGACCAGGTCCTGGCCGTAGGTGACGACGCCGTCGGCGTCGACGGACCGGATCCGGCCCGCGGCGGTGACCACCAGGATCGGCGCCGCATCGCTTCGCTGAGCCGATGTACCGGCAGAGCCGGTATCCGGCAGCCTGTACCACCCGGAGGTGAGCTTCGCGGTGGACTGCTCGCCGGTCTGGTAGCTGCCGAGGACCGGGGTGCGCGCCGGGTCTAGCCCGAACGGCAGGGCAACGGAGCTGCCGTTGATGCCCGTGTTGCCGGTGCCGCCGCCGGTGCCGGACGCGGTGCCGGAGGTGGTCGTGGTGGCGTCGCTGTCGATGGTGTTCGCGCCGCCCGCGGCCTTGTTCTCCTCGTCGGCGGTCAGGTCGACGGGCACCCCGTTGGGGGTGAAGCCGGCATCCGCCTCCGCCCCGAGCGCGTTGTCCGAGGGGCTGACCGGGGTGAGCGTTCCTGCGTTCGCGTCGGACTCGACGAGCACGTCGTCGGCCAGCGCGCAGGTGTCGCCCGCGAGCGCCTCGACGTTCGAGCGGGCCACCGAGTACGCCGGATACTGCGCGACCGCGGCCTTGGCCAGGGACAGCACCTCGAAGAGCACCACGAACGCGGCCGCGAGCGTGAGCGGGGAACCGAGCAGCGCCCGCAGCCCGCGCGGCGGGGCCGCCTGCTCCTCCGGCCGGTACGGGGCCCGCAGGTGCTGCCAGCCCGCCAGCAGCAGCGCAAGCACGGCCAGGCCGAGCAACGCGGTGGAGAAGGCGTTGCCTGCGATGGACGGCGGCTTGTCCCACCACGGCACGCCGTAGCTGGAGACGTACCACCAGCCGTTCGAGCCGGTGAACGCAAGCGCGAGCAGGAACAGCACGCCCGACGCGAACAGCGTGCGGTTGCGGCGCGAGCGAAGCGTGGCCGCGGCGACCGCGACGGCGGTCAGCGCGGCGATGGAGGCGGCCAGGCCCGCGTACACGCCGAAGTGGTGGGTCCACTTGGTGGGGGTGAACATCATCAGCACCAGCGAGCCGAACACGATCCCGAGGATGCGCCGCGACGGACCGGCGGCTGCGCCAGGGATCTTGCCTCCCCTGCGCAGCATGATCATCGCGCAGACGACCAGGCAGAGGATCATCGTGAACACGCCGAACCGCCGGGCCAGCGACCCGTCGGGGGAGACGTTCATCAGCGCGTCGTAGCGGTGGTATTCGTCGAACCACTTCACGTTGGGGCCGACCAGGGTGCGGACCCGGGTCGCCTCGAGCACGGTCGCGAGGGTCTGGTCGGCGAAGACCACGGCCAGCACCAGGGTGCCTGCCGCGGCGACCGGCGCGAGCAACGGCAGCCACCCCACCTGGCGGGCCCTGGTGACCAGGATCGCCGTGATCGGCCGGGCGCCGACGATCAGCGCGGCGACGGCGATCACGCCGGTCGGACCGGCCGCAAGCGAGAACGCCGCGATGAGCACGCCGACGGCGGCGGGCAGCAGCCTGCCGGTGGCGATGGCGCGTTCGATCGAGCACCAGGTCAGCAGCGCGCCGAGGGCGATGATCGGCTCGGGCCGCAGGCCGTTGTTGTAGGGCAGCCAGAACGCGAGGAAGACCAGTCCGGCGGTCCAGATCGCGATCCGGTTGTGGCGCACCGCGTTACCGAGGCGGGGGATCACCTCGCGGCTGATCACCATCCAGCAGAGGATGCCTGCGAGCAGTGCGGGCAGGCGCATCCACGGGCTGGCCGTGGAGATCTTGGCCATCGCGGCCAGCACCTCGTAGTACCAGCCGAACGGGGCCTCGGGGACGCCGAACCAGCGGAAGTAGTTGGCCATGTAGCCGGCCTGTTCCGACGCCCGGGCCATGTTGAGCAGGTAACCGTCGTCGGAGGTGTTCGCGCCGATGAAGTGCCACAGCGCGAGGACGCCGACCACAAGGCCGTCGACGCCGGTGAAACGCAACCAGTGCCTGGGCAGGAAGCGGCGTGCGGCGCGGCCGTCGGTGCTGTCGAGGCGATGCAGCGCGATAAGTGCGATCAGCGTGGCCAGCGTCCCGACGATGATCGCGAGCAGCTTGAACAGCGTGGGGCTGGAGGAGAACCGCGAATCGATGTCCGCGCGGACCTCGAGGCCTGCGGGGGCGGCGCCCTGGAGGTCGCTGAAGATGCCGACCATCTGCGGGCGCAGGTCGCCTGCGACGTCGACGCTCAGCGGCTCGCCCGCGTCGCCGAGCGGGCCGCTCGAATTGTCACTGCTCAGCCCGGCGAAGGTGGCGGTGGTGTGCGTGGCGTCCGAGAACACGGTGATCGCCGAGCACTTCGCCGCGACGTCGGCCAGCGGTGCCGAGAGCAGCACGCTGTTGCGCAGGATCACCTGCACCTCGCGGCCGGTCTCGCTCGCGGGATCGCCCGCGACCTTGACGGTGAGGCCGTCGAGCTCGGCCTCCGCCGCCTGCTTCGGGGCGGTGGAGAGCAGTACCTGCCCGTCGGGCGGTAGCTGCGTCACCACCGCGCAGGGAATGTGCGCGCTGAGGCTGAGCGGTTCGTAGCTGACCAGCGGTGCGGACACGCTGGTCAGGGCGCCGTTCTGCGGCCAGGACACGCTGGCGGTGGTCTGCTTGACCGGCAGCAGCGGGGTGAGGACGGCCAGCAGCAGCCCGGCCAGACCCGCGACAACCGCGATCAGGCGGGCGGTGCGCAGGGAGGTGCGGTCGGCTGGCGTGGATTCAGGCGCGTCGGACACAAGGTCCGATCGTATGGGACGGCGCCCGGCTCAGTGCCCCGCGGCGACCAGGCCGCGCACATCCCACACCCAGACGTCGTCGGCGGCATGACCGCTGTCGCGGAGCAGCTCGCTGACCGTCTCGCGGAGCACCTGATGGTTTCGGCCCGGCGGGAGCACGAGCGCGTCGGCCCGCCAGAACCTCAGGTCCGCGACCGCCTGCGCGCGCACTTCGTCGGTGATCGCCGGCGCCGTGCCGGTCTTGGCCACCTCGGCCAGCAACAGCGCCGTCGGCCGATCGTCCGGGCCGTACTTGGCCTTCTTGGCGGCGCCCGCCGGTCCGACGAAGTAGCCGCCCGCGAGCGGGAAGCCGAAATCAGCCTGGGTCTGCCAGGACAGCGCGCGCGCATCCTCGGGGCGGGGCAGAGGGACCGTCACGATGGAGCCGTCGTCGACGTATCCGCGCCAGGTCCCGTCGGCGAAGAACTCGGGAGCGGGCTTGCGGTCGACCGCGGGCAGCGGCATCGGTGTCAGCGGCAGCAGCGCGAGCACCAGACAGATGCACCAGGGCACCAGCGTCACCCGCTCGCGGACGGCACGGTCCGTCGCCATCGCCAGCAGCAGCGCGATCGCGGGGACCGCGCCCATCGCGAACCTGGTCTCGAGCACCGATTCGAGCAGCGGGACGTGCTCGAACCACGCCCACGGCAGGGTGATCCCGGTCCGGTTCCGCCCGATGGTCAGCTCGGACCCGAGCGAGAGCACGCCCATCGCGAGCGTCGTCACCGTTGCCGCCCGGGCGAGCGGTGACCGCCACAACCAGGCCGACGCCGCGGCGACGAGAGCCAGCAGGGGCCAGCCGAAGTAGGCGTTCTCCTCGGTGGCGCCGATCGAGACGTCCTGCCCGGGGTTGGTGCGCCCGCCGAGCGACTGCGCCGGGAACTGCAGCAGCGCCTTGAGATCGTTGCCCATCGCCCCGTGATCGATGACCCTGTAGCTCTGCGGCCCGAAGAACTGCCACCACAACGGGATCGCGGTGATCGCCAGCGCGATCACCGCTGCCAGCAGCAGCGGTCGCCACGCGGCCCGCACCGCGGCGCGGGTGAGCCGCGGCCGAAAGGCGAAGTACGCCGCCGTGAACACGGCGAAGGACATGGCACAGATGAGCAGCGGTTCCTCGCCGAGCAGGATCTGCGCCGCGACCAACAGGCCGAGCGCGACAGCGGCCTTGGTGCCCGCGCCGTGGCTGAGCCGGATCACGCAGCCGAGGATCAGCGGCAGCAGCGCCAGCGCCACGAAGTTCGGGTGACCGTTGGCGTGCGAGATCATCCCGGGGGCGAAACCGCAGAACAGCCCGCCGACGGCCGCCGCGGCCCGCGACCGCACCGCGAACCGGGACAGCAGCCAGTACCAGGCGAAGGCGGTCCCGGCCAGCCCCGCGGTCAGCACCAGCGTCCAGGTGGCGGTCGGGCCGAACAGCAGCGTGACCGGCGCGAGCGGGATGCTGACGCCGAACATGGCCGTGTTGGCCATCAGGTTCACACCGTCGGGATAGTTCTGCAGGAGCGTGCCGAGAGGGTTTTCCAGCCGGGTCACCGAGTGCGCCGCGACCGCGAAGAACCACTCCCACATCCGCTGGTCCTGGCCGCTGCCGAGCAGGTAGCCGACGGTGGGGGAGCGCCACTGGCGACCGAGCACCACCATCGCGAGCGCGGTGAACCCGAGCGCGGCGGCCACGTCCGGCCCGGCCAGGTGTCCCCGCAGGCGACCGACGACGGCGCGCGCGGACCTCGGTGCGGTCGAGGTCCTCGCGGGGTCCGCCAGCATGGGTGCCTGGGGCATTGCACGTTCCTGTCCGTCGGCGGGCCGACGGATTGCCGAGCCCCTTGGCCCCGGCCACCGTACTCACCGGCCCTGTGAGGTTCCTGTCGGCGGTCGGCCGCTCAGGACCGTGCGGCCACGAAGCGGTCCATGCAGCGCTCCGCCACCGCGGTGATCGTCAGCGCCGGATTGACCATCGCGGAGGATCCCGGCAGCAGCGCGCCGTCGACGACGAACAGGTTGGCGTAGCCGTCGACCTGCCCCTCGTGGCTGCACGCCCGGCCCATCACCATGCCGCCGAGTCCGTGCCACGTGCACCCGGAGCCGAAGTCGCTGAGCCGGGTGTAGATCGGGATCCCGGTGGCGGGTGAACCGAACCGGGTCTCGGTCCGCTCGTGGAATCGGCCGGCGAAGTTCCGGCCGCGCGCATCCACGTTGCTGTTCGACTCGCCGAACGGGTAGTTCAGTTCCGCCCGCCCGGTCGCCGGGTTGTAGTCGATCGAGCCGCGTTCGTCCGAGATGACCTGGATCAGGTTCGCCATGTTCGAGCCGCCCGCGAGGTCGGGGAACGGTGACGCCTCCCATGAGATCGAGATCGGGCCGTCCGGATTGTCGTCGTCGTACATCACCGCGACGCCGGGGCCGCCCTGCTTTGCCCCGCAGTCCCGGCGCAGCAGCCCCCGGGCGATGAGGAAGTCGCCGTTGTTTCCGTATCCCTTGCCGACGTGGTCGTTCAGCCGGGTCAGCGTGCCCTTCGCCTTGGCGGTCGCGAGCAGCGCAGAGGTGTAATACGAGCCGGCGGCCATGAACACGTAGTCGGCCACGAGCGTCTTGTGTTCCCGCACCGCGCCGGACTCGTCGATCCGCTTGACCACGACCTCGAACCGGTCCTGCCCGGAGATCTCCCGGATCTCGATGACCTCGTGCAGCGGGAGGATCGTCACGTTCCCGGTGGCCTCGGCCGCAGGCAGGTAGTTGTGGTCGACGCTGTTCTTGGCGCCGGAGTTGCTGCCGTACGGGCCCTCGCCGATCGAGTACGACGCGGGCGTGCGGCCGGCGAGTTCCTCGCGGACGACGTCCCAGTCGACGCAGAAGTCGTGCAGGACGGGTTCTCCGCCGAAATCCTCGATGTAGTCCAACCAGGCGCGCGCACCCCGGTAAGCGGGGTTCGCGAGGAGGTCCGCCGGGAGGGGCGAGGTGCCCAGCATCTTCTTGGCGCGCGGGTAGTACGTCCGGTCGAGTTCGTCGTAGTCGATCTGGGCGGGGAAGACCGTGGCGAAATCCTTGCGCCGGGGCTGCGGCGTGAACGCGCCGAACGCGAGCGAGCCGCCGCCGACCCCGACGCCGTAGATGGCGTCGATGCCGTTGCCGTACACCCGGTCGATGAGGCCCGGGTACCGGGCGATGGACTGCAGCCGGGTCAGCTGGTTGATCGGCGGGTGGTCCGCGAACCAGGCGGATCGGCCGTCGGGTTCGTTGATCGTGCAGAAGGTGGTGCCGTCCGGGTTCACCGGCCAGCGCCTGCCGCGCTCGAGAACCGTGGTTCGGACGCCGGCCTGGCCGAGCCTCAGCGCCGCGACCGCGCCACCGAAGCCGCTGCCGACCACCACGGCTGTCTTGCCGGTCAACGCCGACGGGGAGGCGCCCGCACGCGCGGCGGAGATGGGCCCGAGGGCCGCACCCGCGGCCAGCGCGCCGACACCAAGGGCGGCGCCGCGCAGGACGGACCGGCGGTTCGGGTGGGGTTGCGGCGCTTGCTCGACGATGGTCACGTCGGCAACCTACGCGGCCGTTGCCCAAACGAACAGTTAAACGATAAATCAGTCGGCGTGGCGGATAGACGTCGTGTCGCGGTCGAGCACACCCGCGTAGTGGCCGAGCCGGCCGGAAGCCTGGAGCATGGCGAGACCCTGTGCGGTGAGTCGTCGTTGCCAGTCATCCAGCGCCGCGGCCAATGCATCTGTGCCGCCTGCTTTTCCGATCTGTTGGATCACGGTGGCGATGTGGTCGAGCGGATAGCTCCCGCGCCGGAGGAGGTGGGCGAGCTCGGCGTCGCGGACGTCGCTCGCGCGGTAGCGGCGGTATCGGGTGGCCGGATCGCGGGCTGGGTCGAGGATGCCTGCGTCTTCCCAATTGCGCAGCGTCGCGGGGGTGACGCGGAGGTGCCGCGCGAGTTCACCGATGGTCCAGGTTTCGGAATCGTCCAATATGTCTGTGGTGGTGTCGGATTCGGTCGTCAGGTGATGTGCCGCTTTCCTGACGGCATCGAGGGTGTCCCGATCGCGGAGCGACTGGCCGTGGGCACGGTCGATGATCGCCAGGAGGTTCTCGAGGTCCCCCTCGTGGAGTGCGTTCATGATCTGGCTGCCTGCCGCGTACCCGTACGCCGGGATGAGCGAGAGGTAGGCGCGCAGTGCCGCCGCATGCACCTCGCTGTAGACCCGGTAGCCGCTGGGCGTGCGCTCGGCGGGCGGGATGAAGCCGTCCCGCTCGTAGTTGCGGACCGCCTGGGTCGAGATGCCGTGCTCGCGGGCGAGGTCGGATGGTCGCAGGGTTCTCACTGGTTTGAGACTCTACCGCCCATCAGGCCGGTCAATGCTCGAGAAGTCTCAACCGACCTTTCAACGATACGATTGAGACACATGAGCCAGGACATTCGAGACCTCGTACCCGCATCATGCGACATCCTCGCGCTCGGTGAGCCGACGCATCTGGAACCCGCCTTTGCGCGGGTCCGCAACGTATTGTTCGCGCAACTGGTCGACCACGGCTTCCGGTCGATCGCCCTGGAAACCGATCGCGTGGCCGCGCTGACCGTGAACTCCTTCGTGCGGGAGGGAGCCGGAAGCCTCGATCTGGCGATGAGCGAAGGCTTCTCCCACGGCTTCGGGGACCTGGACGCCAATCGGCAACTGGTTGCCTGGATGCGTGAGTACAACGAGAACCTGTCGCCGGCAGAACAATTGAGCTTTCACGGGTTTGACGCTCCGCTGGAGACCACCAGCGCACCCAGCCCGCGAACGCATCTCGAATACGCCCGCGACTACCTGGGGCTCGACCTCGACATCGCGAGTCTCTGCGGCGAGGACGACCGCTGGAGTCGCACGGAGGCGGTGATGGACTCGGCCGCGTCGATCGGCGCCACGGCCGAGGCAGACCGGCTGCGTTCGGTTGCGGACGACCTGCTCACCACGCTCTACGCGCGGGCCCCGGAGATGATCGCGACGACCTCACACGCCGAATGGCGCAGGGCCAAGACGTATCTCACCGCCGGTCTCGGCCTGCTCCGTTATCACCGCCAGGCGGCGCAGCGCATCGACGAGAGCGCGCGGGTGTCGCTCCTGCTGGGTACCCGGGATGCGCTCATGGCCCGGAATCTCCTCGACATCCGAAGCGACGAGGCGGAGCGGGGGGCGACAATGGCCTTCGCACACAACCGTCACCTGCAGGAGAACCCGAGCACCATGCGCATGGCGGACATGGACCTCGAGTGGTCCAGCGTCGGCGCCATCGTGGGGTCGCTGGTGGGCGAGAAGTACGCCTTCGTCGCGGGCAGCCTCGGCCGCAGCGACGCGATCGGGCTCGGCGAACCCGAGCCGGACACGTACGAGGGCGTCCTCCAGACACGGGTCGCCACCTGGGGTCTGACGTCCGCCACCGCGGTCGCCGCCGCTCGCCCCCGCACCGACACCACGCCCGCGCAGGGCTATTTCCCCCTCGACCAGACGGCCCTCGACACGGTCGGCACCATCCTGCACATCAGTTCCGGCGCAACGGCGCTCGCGCCCGCTGTCGGCTAGGCCTCGCCGGAGGTCGTGGGCGGCGAGAGGGTGCGCATCGCCTCGCAGATCGTTGCGTGGATCGCCGATTCCTCGGCGACGGCGTCGGGTTCCCAGGTCGGCTCGGGCGCGCCCTCGATAGCCGGGCCGAACAGCCACCACACGTTGTGCCATGGGTCGACGAACCGGGCGAGGGAGCTGCCCCCGTAGAACGGCGTGGTCGACGTGATCACCTGGGCGCCCCTCGCGCCGGCGCGCCGCAGGACCTCGTCGCAGTCGGTGACATTCACCTGGAGCAGGGCCGGGGTGAACGCCCAGTCCGGCTTGGAGTCGACGACCATCAGGCAGGAGTCCCCGATCCGGACCTCCGCGTGGATCAGCAACCCGTCGGTGTCCTCGGTGTGCGCTTCCTCGGTTTCGTGCCCGTCGAGCACCTCAGCGAGGAAACGGATGAACGCCCGCGCGCCTCCACGGCCTTTCACTGCCGCGAAGGCGTTCAGGCTGCCGTAGCCGTTGAACAGGTCGGAATTGGGTCGGATCAGCTCTCTCGTGGTCATGCCCGCGAGGCTTTCATCGAATCCGGTCAGATTCTGTCCGCATTCACGGCGACGTGTGCGCGGTGGCTACGAGGCGGCCTCGCGTCGCGGGGGCGGATCGGCCAGCGCCTCGGCGACCAGGTCCAGCGACAGTCCGAGGACCTGGGCGAGGGCGGCGACGGTGAAGAACGCGGGCGTCGCGATGCGGCCGGTCTCGATCTTGCGCAGCGTCTCCACGGAGATGCCCGCGTCCAGCGCGACCTCGACCATGCTGGCATCGCCGCGGGCTCCGCGCAGCAGCTCGCCGAGCCGCCTGCCCCGTTCGAGTTCCTCCGCCGTCAGCGGCACGCGCACCATGGCCCCTATAGTAATACCGGTATAGTTATTGGCAACACGGGAGAGGTGGGCATGGTCGAGATCAAGACAGACGTAGAGGTGCGCTCGATGCGGGCGGCCGGACGGGTGGTGGCGCAGGCCCTCGCGGCGGCGCGGGAGACGGCAGCGGTCGGGGTGAGCCTGCGTGAGTTGGACGCGGCCGCGGCGGCGGTGATCCGGGAGGCGGGCGCGACCCCGGCCTTCCTCGACTACCACCCCGCCTGGGCGCCGTCGCCGTTCCCCGGCGTGGTGTGCGCCAGCGTCAACGACGCGATCGTGCACGGAATCCCGACCGACTACCGGCTGGCCGACGGCGACCTGGTCAGTCTGGACTGCGGAGCGTTTCTCGACGGGTGGTGCGGCGACTCGGCGATCAGTTTCGTCGTCGGCACGGCCGACCCCGCGGACCTGAGCCTGATCGCGGACACCGAGGCGGCGCTCGCGCGGGGCATCGAGGCGGCGCGGGTCGGGAACCGGATCGGTGACATCGCCGACGCCATCGGGGCCTTCGCCAGGAGCAGGGGACGCGGTGTGCTCGCCGATCACGGCGGCCACGGCATCGGTCGCGCCATGCACGAGGACCCCGACGTACCCAACGAGGGACGGCCCGGCCGGGGGATGAAGCTGCGCGCAGGCCTGGTGCTCGCGCTCGAGCCGATGCTCATCGGCGGCGGCACCGACGACTACCGGCACGACCAGGACGGCTGGACGCTGCGCACCCTCGACGGCACCCGCGCGGCGCACAGCGAACACAGCATCGCCATCACCGCGGACGGGCCACTGATCCTCACCGCGGTCTGAGCGCGCAGAACCGACCACCCGGGGGCATCCGCGGGCACGAACCGATGCAGTTCTCACTCATCGGGATTTTTTCCGGTTATGGGGTACCGCGCGGTGTGAGATGAGTCCATGTCACACCGAGCGGCCTATCTCCCAGGTGCATTGCTGGCCGGAAAGCGGGCCGTCGTCACCGGCGGCGCCGCCGGTATCGGCGCCGCGATCGCGCGCAGCTTCGCCGCCCACGGCGCGCACGTCCTCGTCGCCGACGTCGACCCGGTCTCGGAGCTCGACTTCGACCGCGCCGCAGGCGGTCTCATCGACGCGATCGAAACCGATGTCCGTGGGCCGCGCGTCCATCCCGCGCTCCTCGAACACCGCCCCGACGTCCTGGTCAACAACGTCGGGCATTTCCTTCGCGCGTCGCAGCCCTTCGTCGTGGACGATCCCGACCAGTGGGTCGAACTGCACGAGGCGAACCTCGGCCACGTGTTGCGACTGACGCATGCGCTGCTTCCTGCAATGACCGAACGCGGCGGCGGATCGATCGTCAACCTCACCACGGTCGAGGCGCACCGAGCCATCCCCGGCCACACCGTCTATTCCGCTTACAAGGCCGCGCTGATGCAGTTCACCCGCTCGCTCGCCGCCGAGGTCGGGCCACATGGCATCCGCGTCAATGCGATCGCCCCGGATCTCATCGAAACGGTCCAGGTTCCCTACGCCGAACTCGTACCCGCCGAGGAACTTCCGCTGTGGCCCGCCTGGTCACCGCTTGGCGGACCGGGTCAGCCCGAGGACGTGGCAGGTGCCGCCCTGTTCCTCGCCTCCGATCTCGCCCGTTACGTCACCGGCGGCACCGTCCACGTCGACGGCGGCACTCACAGCTCCGGCGGCTGGGTGCCTCGCGCGACCGGTGGCTGGACCAACCGCCCGCGCAATCCCTGATGGTCCGCTGGACTCCCCAAATGCCGGACCGCCTTCCCTCGGTTCATATTCGAAAGGTTCACTGCTGTGAAGATCCTCGTAGTCGGAGGCACCGGAATGATCGGTGCCCATGCCGCCCTCCACTTGCGTGACCAGGGCAACGACGTCACGCTCGCGGCCCGGGGTGCGATTCCGGATGAATCGCCGGTTGCCGGCTTCCCCGTACTGATCGGCGACTACACCGTTCCGTCCTTCACCACCGAGCAATTGGCCGGGTTCGACGGAATCGTGTTCGCCGCCGGTCAGGACGTGCGGCACAAGGACCCCGACATCGACGATGCGCCGTTCTGGGAGAAGACTCAGAGCGTTGGCGTCCCACGATTCGCTGCGCTCGCCAAGCAGGCAGGCGTCCCGCGCTTCGTCCAGGTCGGGAGCTACTACCACCAGCTTCGCCCGGATCTGGCCGAGGACAACCCCTATATCGCCGCCCGGCGGGCAGCCGACGAGGGTGCCCGCGCCCTCGCCGACGAGACGTTCAACATCTGCACGCTGAACCCCCCGTCGATCATCGGCGCCGTCCCCGGTGCGTCCGCCGGTCGCTACCGCCGGATGATCTCGTGGGCGTCAGGAGACGAGCCCGATGTTCCCGACTTCGCTCCCGCGGGCGGCACGAACTACATGTCTGCCAGTTCGTTGACGGAGGCGATCTGGGGTGCCCTGCAGAATGCGGAGCCGGGTGCCGCGTATCTCATCGGCGACCAGAACCTCTCGTACCGTGAGTTCTTCCAGATTCTCGTCGATGCGGCCGGTGGAAATCGGGTCGTGGACGAGCGCGACGAGGAGCACCCGCTGCTACCGGACGCGTTCATCGTCCAGGGTCGCGGCAACAGGTTGTCCTATGAGCCGACGCCTGCGGACGTGTCCAGGCTCGGTTACACCCGCAACGACTGCGCGCGTGCGGCCGAACAACTGGTCCGGGTGGTGCGAGCCGCATCTCGTTAGCCACTCGAATGCATCCGGCCCCCGGCCTGGCGAACTC